>NZ_JBEEAC010000027.1:0-84911 GCF_040120695.1 Plantactinospora sp. B6F1
TGTTGGGACACCTCGGGGGGGGGGGTCGCCCGGCGGGCACGGCCGGGCGACCCGAGGGTTCGCGCGACCAGATCAGTAGCCGTAGCGGTTCTTCAGGTGCCGCCACCAGTCCCGGAACATCCAGCGGTCGAACTCGGTGATCGAGCTGGCGCTGCCGGCCTTCATGATGAAGCAGCACTGACCGGTGGGGGTCCAGTCGTAGAAGTCGTCCAACCCGTAGGTATGGCCGATCTCGTGCAGCAGGATCGTCATGTTCTCCGTGTTGAGGTTGTTCATGAAGTACTCCCGGCCCATCCGCTGCCCCCAGTCGCCGCCGGCACCGCCGCCGAAGCCGTCGGTGAGCCAGAGCGAGTGGTCGTAGTGCCGGGCCGCGCCGCCGGGACAGTTCGGGTACTGGCCGTTCTGGTTGAAGAACCGGCCGCACGGCGCGGCGCACTGCGGGGCGTTCTCCCGGATGTCGCCCACGTAGATGTCGACCGAGGAGTCCGACCACTGGAGCTGGGAGCGGTCGCGGACCGCCCAGCCGACCACCCGGACCGGGACGTCGGTGTACGGGAACGCGTTGTGCCCGACCATCACGTCCATCCACTTCTTGTACTGCCGGGCCAGGGCGGCGTGGATCTGGTCGCGCTGGGCGGCGGTGACGGTGGCCGAGGAGTCCCAGCGGACGCAGTAGTTGATGTAGCCCCGGTTGGCGAAGAGCTGGTCCCAGCCGTAGTTGCGGAAGCCGTACAGGTTGCCGTTGTTGTAGGTCTGCTCCTGGTGCCGCCAGACCTCGTCCAACGGGGTGACCAGGTTGGACGGCGGGTTCCAGCCGGAGGACGGCGGGGTGGTCGGCGGGTTGGTCGGGCCGGTGCCGGGCGGCTGGGCGTGCGCCTTGACCTCCAGCAGGCCGACCGAGGCAGCGCCACTTTGCAGCAGCACCCGCAGCCGGGTGGTGCTGACCTGGTTGAAGGTGACCAGGTTGTAGCGGTTGGCCGCGATCGGATAGCCGCTGGCTCCGGCGACGTCGACGTAGCCGCTGCCGTTCCAGCTCTGCACCCGCCAGGACGCCGGCAGGCGTACGCCGCCGTTGTCGTCGAAGAAGTAGACCTCGGCGGCCCGGATGGCCTGCGGCTGGGTCCAGGTGAGCAGCACCCACTGCTCCCCCGTGTTGGGCCAGGTGCCCCAGCGCGGGTTCTGGGTGTCGTTCGAGGTGGTCGGGTCGATCCCGTCGCGGATCGCCTCCACGCTCTCCCAGGGTGAGGTGTAGGACGCGCTCGCGGTCGCGGTCCAGGCCAGGTTGTCCCCGGGCGCGGCCTTGGCCACTCCCATCCCGGTGAACACCAGGCCCAGCGCCAGCAACGGCGCGAGGGCCGGCCACCATCGCCTCATCGGACTCCTCCTTGGCTCAAGCGATTGATGAAGATCAATTCCTTGGCGCCGGGTCCGCCGGAGGTTCGGCGGGGTGGTGGGTTTCGGCGTTCTGCACACGATGGCGCACGAAAAGGTTTTCGGCAAGATGTTCCGCACATCGCGAGGAGGTAACGCCAGACAGCGTGTACCGCAAGAATCGCGGTTTGATCTTTGGTGTTGTTTCGAAAAGGTTGTCGAATGTTTTCGGAAGCCCGTAACCGGCAGGTTGTCGGTGCGTGGACCCGGACGGGCTGGGTAACACACCCCCACCTGGACAGACGACGGGACGGATGGCCGAAGGAGGCACGGATGCCGACCCGGACGAGCGGACCGCCACCCGGCCCCCCGGTCGTACTGACCGTCAACGCGGGTTCGTCCAGTCTCCGGCTCGACTACGTCCGGGCGGGCGAGGTCACCGACGGCCTGGCCCGGACCGAGCCGCCCGGATCGGCTGAGGCGGACCGGGCGGTACGCGACTTCCTCGCCGCCCACGACCCGCCCGACGCCGTCGGCCACCGGCTGGTGCACGGCGGTGACCTGGTCCGCACCCCGACCCGGGTGGACGACGCGCTCCGGGCCGAACTCGACCGGCTGGGCACGCTGGCCCCGCTGCACCTGCCGCCCGCGTTACGCCTGCTGGACCGGATCCGGGAGCGGCTGCCCGAGGTACCCCAGGTGCTCTGCCCGGACACGGCCTTCCACGCCCACCTGCCGGCCGCCGCCGCCACCTATCCGCTGCCCGCGCCGTGGCGCCGGCGCTGGGGGCTGCGCCGGTACGGCTTCCACGGCCTGTCGTACGCCTACGCGCTGCGCCGTACCGCCGAACTGCTCGGCCGGCCGGCCGACGACCTCCAGCTCCTGCTGGCCCACCTCGGCGGGGGCGCCTCGGTCTGCGCCGTCCGGGACGGCCGCAGCGTCGACACCTCGATGGGCTTCACCCCGCTGGACGGCATCCCGATGTCGAAACGTTCCGGGGCGGTCGACCCGGGAATGCTGCTCTGGCTGCTCGAAGACGACCGGCTCAGCCTGGCCGAACTTTCCGAGGGGCTCAACTCGCGGTCCGGACTGCTCGGCCTCTCCGGCGGCCGCTCCGACGACACCCGCGACCTGGTCGCCGCCGCCCCGGACGATCCGGTGGCGGCGCTGGCGCTGCAGGTCTACGCCCACCGGGTACGCCGCGAGTTGGCGGCCGCCGCCACCAGCCTGGACCGGCTGGACGCCGTGGTCTTCACCGGCGAGATCGGCTGGGACCAGCCCGAGGTGCGGCACGACGTCTGCGCCGGGCTCGGCCTGCTCGGCGTCACCCCGCCGCAGGGCGGCAACCAGGAAACCGACGCCGTGGTCTCGGCAGCCGGCGCCCGGGTACCGGTGCTGGTCGTCGAGCCCCGGGAGGACCTCCAGGTCGCCGCCGAGACACTCGCGGCGCTGCGCTGACCCGGGACTCCCCTGGCTGCCCCGGACTCCCTCGCGCTCCGGGGTCGGTCAGGCCATCAGCCGGGTCAGGAAGTCACCGATCCCCTGGGCGATCGCCATCAACACCGCCCCGATCGTCTCGACCAACTCGGCGGCACCATCCGGCCGGAACGCGATGAAGAAGATCAGGAAACCCACGAATAGCCAGGTGAGGACCTTCTTGGCAAGTACGGGCATGTCTCCTCCGCTGGGGCATCCCCCGTCTCGTACGGCCTCGGGAGCCTGGTGTCACGAGAACTGGCAACGGTCCGGCGATCGAGTGCTTCGCATCCCCGTCCGGACCGGCCCGCAAACGACCCCACCGGTCCGCACCCGGTGCCACCGGCCGGCCCGACCGGCGACGCGCCACTTCTCCGGATCACGCCGCTCGCCGGATACAGCAGTATTACAGGCTGAACGCCGGTAATATGGCGATTGCCCCTCATTGACCGTTCAGCGCCCGCGAACGACGGGCCGGACGACCCTCGGTGGAGGCAGGTTTGACCAGCCCGGCCGGCCGACCGGACGTCCTGCGCGGGCCGGAGGACGCCCGGGTCACCACCATCGAACTCTTCTTCGATGTGGTCTACGTGCTGGCCGTGACCCAGTTGACCGAGTTGCTGCTGCACCGGCTACACCCGGCCGGCGTCGCCGGGGCCGCGGTGCTGCTGCTCGCCATCTGGTGGGCCTGGGTGGACACGGCCTGGATCACCAACTGGTTCGATCCGGACCAACCCAGGGTACGGGTGCTGCTCATCGCGCTGATGGGGATCAGCCTGGTGATGTCCTCGGCGCTGCCCGAGGCGTACGGGGATCGAGGGCTCTGGTTCGCGGCGGCGTACGTGGCACTGTCGGTGGGGCGGTCGCTCTTCGTCGCCTCCGCCCTGGCCCGTCGGTCCGAGCTGCACCGCAACTTCCAGCGCCTGCTGGTCTGGCGGACGGTCTCCGCGCCGCTCTGGCTGGCCGGCGGGTTCGCCGCCGGCCCGCTCAGGCTCGGCCTCTGGGTCGCGGCGGTGGCCGTCGACACGACCGCGGCGGCCGGCGGCTTCTACGTGCCGAAATGGGGCCGGTCGACGCCGGCGGAGTGGACGATCAACGGGGCACATCTGGCCGAACGGGCCCGACTCTTCGTGATCATCGCGCTCGGGAAGTCCATCCTGGTCACCGGCACGGTCTTCGACGCCCTGGGACACGGCTGGACCACCCTCGCGGCATTGTCCAGCGCCTTTCTCGGCAGCGTGGCACTGTGGTGGATCTACTTCGACCGCAGCTCCGACGCGGCCCGGCGGGTGCTCGCCGAGGCCGAGGAGCCGGGCCGGCTCGGCCGGTCGGCGTACACCTATCTGCACATCCCGATGGTCGCCGGTGTCATCGTCACCGCGGTCGGGGACGACCTCACGCTGCGCCACCCGACCGGTGAGAGCAGGCCGGCGGTGATCGTCGGCGTGCTCGGTGGCCCGGTGCTCTTCCTGGCCGGGTTCCTGCTGTTCAAGAACGCGGTCCTCGGCGTACGCTCCCGGACCTACCTCACCGCCCTCCTCGCGCTCGTCGCGCTCGGCCCACTCGGGCTGGTACTGAACCCACTGACGCTGTCCGCCCTGGCGACCCTGGTGGTGGCGACGGCGGCGGCCCGCAGCACACTGCTGGTGGCCCGCACGGCGAAGAACCCCGGTTGAGCCGCTCCCCCGGCGGCACCGGTGTCCCCCACCGCACGGCCGGCCGGTGTCGATCCCGGGCACGACCGGCTGGTCCAACGTGGCGTCAATCCTGGACGCGGCCGGTCAGGCCGACCGCCGGCGGACCAGGTGGGTGTCCAGGAAGACGGCCGGCGAGGGGATCTCGTCGCCCCGGATCTGCGCGACCAGCAACCGGGCCATCTCCGTGCCCATCCTGATCACGGGTTGGTGCACCGAGGTCAGCGGCGGGTTGGCGTGCAGCGCCAACGACGAGTCCTCGTAGCCGACCACCGCCACGTCCGCCGGAATGCGCCGGCCGGCCTCGTGCAGCGCCTGCATCGCCCCCAACGCCATCAGGTCCGAGGCGGCGAAGACCGCGTCCAGGTCGCCGCGCCGGTCCAGCAGCCGGCGCATCGCCGCCCGGCCGCTGTTCGCGCTGAAGTCGCCGTACTCGATCAGGTCCTCGGAGACCGGCCGGCCGTGCGCGTCGAGCGCCTCGCGGTAGCCGATCAGCCGGGTCACCCCGGCACCCATGTCCTGGGGTCCGGCCACGGTGGCGACCACCCGGCGACCGATCCCGATCAGGTACTCGACCGCCTGCCGGGCGCCGCCCGCATTGTCCACGTCGACGAAGTACGCCGGCTGGGTACCGGGGCCGAGCATCCGGGCCGGCCGTCCACCGAGGACGGTTGGTAGCCCGCGCTCCATCAGCAGTCCCGGCAGCGGATCCGCGTCATGCAGCGAAATGAGCATCACCCCGTCGACGTGCTGGTCGGTGAGCTGCTGCTCCATCTTCTCCCGTCCGCCCGGCGACTGGATCCAGGAGAGCCAGAGCTGCAGCGGGGTGTCGGCCAGCCCGGCGCTGACCCCGCGGGCGATGCCGGCGAAGAACGGCTCGCCGAACGCCCGCTCGCCGGACTCGGAGATGACCAGCGCGACCGAGTCGGTCCGCTGGGTGACCAGCGCCCGCGCGGCACGGTTGGGCACGTACCCGAGTTCCCGGACCGCCGCCCACACCGCGGCCCGGACCGTCGGGCTGACCTGTGAGGAGTTGTTGACCACCCGGGAGGCGGTGCCGCGTCCGACGCCCGCCCGGGCCGCGACCTCGCTCAATGTGGGCCTTCCGGGGTCGCGGCGCTGGGATCTCATGATCTGCTCCCGGGGCTTGCGTCGATCAACGGTGACGTCAGGGTAGGCGGCTGCCGAACCGACCCTCGTGCGCCGGCCGGTACACCACGCCGACACGCCGCTCACCGAGGCTGTTACATCGATGATGATATGGTTGCCGATCCGCTTTCGGCCCCGTCCGTCCGGTCGGTACCGCCACCGGTTCGACCATCGACGGTTCCGGTGCCGCCCGCTCCGCCGGCGCCATCCGCTCCGCCGACGCCATCGGTTCCGCCAATGCTGCCCGCCTCGCCGCTGCCGCCCGCTCCGCGGGACGGTGCCGCCGATTCCGAAGGAGCCCGTTGACCCGGTTCGGTTGGTTCCTCGGTCACGAGGAGTGGCAGCCCGAACGGCTGGTGGCCCAGGCCCGCCGGGCCGAGCAGGCCGGCTTCGACGGCGTACTCGTCTCCGACCACCTCCAGCCGTGGGTGGACGACGCCGGGTCGGCGGGCCACGGTTGGGCCACGCTGGGCGCGATCGCCACGGCGACCCGACGCGCCACGCTGGTCTCCGCGGTGGCCTGCCCGCTGTTCCGCCAGCATCCGGTGCTGGTCGCGCAGGCCGCCGCCACGCTCGACCGGCTCTCCGGCGGCCGGTTCGAACTCGGGGTCGGCACCGGGGAGGGCATCAACGAGGCGCCGCTGGGCCGGTTTCCGCCGTACCCGGAGCGGCTGGCCAGGATCACCGAGGCGCTCGGGCTGCTCCGGCCGCTGCTCGCCGGCGAGACCGTCCGGCAGCCCGATGCGGCGTTCTATCCGGTCTCGTCGATCCGGCTGCACAGTCCTCCGCTGACCGGCGTACCGGTGCACCTGGCGGCGGCCGGTCCCCGCTCGGCGGCCACCGCCGGTCGGCTCGCCGACGGGGTGGTCAGCTCGGTCAAGGACCCCGAACGAACCGGCCGGGAGGTGGTGGACGTGGCGCGGGCGGCCGCGGTAGCGGCGGGGCGTACGCCACCGAGGGTGGTGCTGAGCAGCTTCGTGGTGCTCGCCGACAGCGACGACGAGGCGATGCGGGCACTGCGGCCCTGGCGCGGACTGCGCACGCCCGGCCGGCTCGTGGCGTCGAGCCCGACCCGGCTGCGTCGGCGGGCCGACCGGCTCGGCCGGGACGCGATCCTCGCCCGGTATCGCCGGGTCGGCGAGCCCCGGCAACTCCTCGACTTCTGCGCACGGTTGCTCGACCGGCTCCGCCCGGATGTGCTGGCCCTCCAGGTGGCCGCGACGGACGGCGTGGCTGCGCTCGAACGCTTCGCCGAACTGGCCGACCGGCTGCGTCGACACGGCTGACCTGCAGATACATAGCCCATCCAGACACTGTGGACGGCACTTGCGTCGCACCCCGCCGAGAGCACAATTCGAACACATGTACGATAGAATATCGAGGTGTACGACAGCCGAGACCAGGCCGGCGGCCGCACCCTCGCCGCCCACGCCTGCACCGCAGCCCACCAGCCCACCGACCGCCGACTCGTCCTCGCCCGAGTGCACCGGCTCGCCACGGACTACGCCGGTGGCTATCGCGAGGGTCTGAGCCGGGACACCGCCCTCGCCGAGCTCGCCGATCTCGCCACCGATCCCGACCTGCTCGCCCAGGCTGCCGCCATGCACGCCGTCGCCGACAACTGGTATGCGATCACCGCCGTCGACCTGCTGATCGAGGCCGGCGCGCCGACGAATCTCCTCGACTCCTATCTGGACTCCGGCGTCGACCCCGATCCGGACGGAAACCGGCTCGACTGACACGGACGCCGTCGGGTCGCGTTCGCGCCGGCTTGCTCTCCGCGACGCACGGTCCAGCCACGCGATCCGCATGGTCGAACCGTGCGTCGCGCGTCTGCCGGTTGAGCGGCAACACCGAGAGCCTTGCACCATGACATCCACGACACCGGACAGTACGGTCCCGGATACCACGGACCCGGACGCCGCGGTCCCGGACAGCCAATCCACCGACAGTGCGGACACCCGATCGCACGTCTCCGGTACGCCCCGGCACCGACCCGTCCGGCACTTCCTGCGGCACTTCGCCGAGATGACCATCGCGATGGTCATCGGGATGCTGCTCTTCGGCCCGGTCTGGAGGGTGCTGGCCACCGCCCTCGACGCCGCCAGCGGGCTCGACCTGAACCCCCTACTCGACCACCCCGACATCGGCGCGCTGGTGATGGCCACCAACATGACGCTGGCAATGACCGTCTGGATGCGGTACCGCGCACACGGCTGGGCTCCGGTCGCCGAGATGGGCGCGGCGATGTACCTGCCGTTCCTGCTCTTCCTGCCGCCGTACTGGATGGGGGCGGTCAGCGGGGAGTTCCTGATGATGGCCGGGCATGTGCTGATGCTGCCGGCGATGGTGCTGGCGATGCTCCGCCGGGTGGACGAATACAGCGGTCATCCGGGTACGCCGGCACTCCGACGAGGCCCAGACGACGGATGCTAGGTTAGCCTAACCTTCAGTTCACCAGCGGAGGAGCCTGAGCGTGCCGACCGGTAGCCTCACGGCACGTACGGTGCTGACCGGTGCGATCACCGGCCAGCTCCGGCACGTACTGGCCAGTGCGGGGCTCAGCGCCAGTCACCAGGCCGGCGAGGCACTCGTACCGGTGCTGATCGGCGTCGTCATCGACCGGGCCGTCGGCCGGGGCGGGGTCGTCGACCTGGTCGGCTGGATCGGCGTACTGGCCGTGGTCTTCGCGGTGCTGTCGACGAGCTTCCGGCTGGGCGCCCGTACCGGCGAACGCGCGGTCGAGCAGGCCGCGCACCAGCTCCGGCTCTCGCTCACCCGGCGGATCCTGGACCACCGGGGCGGAGCGGAGACCGGCCGGCTGCCCGGTGCGCTGGTCGCCACCGCCACCGGTGACGCCGACCGGGTCGGGGCGGTCAACCGGGCCCTCGCCACCGCGATCGGGGCATCCACCGGCCTGCTGGTCGGCGGCGTGGCCCTGCTGCTGGTCTCGGTGCCCCTCGGACTGCTGGTGCTGGTCGGCGCACCGCTGCTGCTCTGGCTGGCCCACCGGCTCGGCCGCCCGCTGGAGCGGCGCAGCCACGCCGAGCAGGAGCGGGCCGCGTACGCCTCCGGGGTGGCCGCCGACCTGGTCGCCGGGCTGCGCGTACTCAAGGGTCTCGGTGCGGCACCGGCCGCGGCCGGACGCTACCGGCGGACCAGCCGGGAGTCCCTGGCCGCCACGGTCCGGGCGGCCCAGGCCCAGGCATGGTACGACGGCACCCTGCTGATCATCACCGGACTCTTCGTGGCCGCCGTCGGCCTGCTCGGCGGCCGGCTGGCGGCGCAGGGCGCGCTCACCGTCGGGCAACTCGTCGCGGCGGTCGGCCTGGCGCTGTTCCTGCTCGGACCGCTCTCCGTCTTCGGCTGGGTGAACGCCGAGTTCGCCCAGGGTCGCGCCTCCGCCGACCGGATCGCCTCGGTCCTCGGCGCGGCTCCGGCCACACCCACCGGCGACGGCTCCCCCGACACCCCGGTACTCGGCCGTCTCGACCTGCGGGACGTCCGGCACGGCACGCTGCGCGGCGTCAGTCTGCACGCCGCCCCGGGCGAGCTGGTCGGCATCGTGGCGACCGAGCCGGCGGTCGCCGACGACCTGCTGCGCTGCCTCGGTCGGGACGTCGACCCGGACGCCGGCACGGTCGAACTGGACGGAGTCGGGCTGCACACCCTGGACCCCGAACGGTTACGCGCGGCGATCCTGGTCGCGCCGCACGACGCCGACCTGTTCGAGGGGACCCTGCGGGAGAACGTGGCCGCGTCGGCTCCGGCCGGGTCCGACGTACGCCGGGCGCTGGCCGCCGCCGACGTGGACGAGGTGGCCCGCACCCTGCCGCAGGGGGTCGACACGCTGCTGACCGAGCGCGGACGGTCGCTCTCCGGCGGGCAGCGCCAGCGGGTGGCCCTGGCCCGGACACTCGCCGCCGAGCCGCCGGTGCTGGTCCTGCACGACCCCACCACCGCGGTCGACTCGGCCACCGAGGCCCGGATCGCGGCCGGGCTGCGGGAACTCCGGCAGGGCCGGACCACCGTGCTGGTCACCACCAGTCCGGCGCTGCTCGCGGTCACCGACCGGGTGGTGTTGCTCGACGGCGGCGCGGTGCGGGCCGAGGGCAGTCATCCCGACCTGGTCCGCCGGGACGGCACCTATCAGGCGTCGGTGCTGCGGTGAGCACCAACCGACCGGCCCGGGAGCTGCTGCCGACCGCGACCGGGCGGCAGGTCCGCCAGACCCTCGCCGAACTGCTGCGGCCCCGCCGGTTCCTCGCCATCCGCGCCCTCGCCCTGCTCGTCGGCTCCACCGCGGTCGGGCTGCTCACCGCGCCGCTGCTCGGGCAGATCGTGGACCTGGTCGTCGACGGACGGCCACCGGGGGCGATCACCACCCCGACGGTGCTACTCGGGCTGGTCGCGGTCGTCCAGGGGATCTCACTGGCGCTGGGGCTGTCCCAGGTCGCCCGGCTCGGCGAGGGCATCCTCGCCGAGCTGCGGGAACGGTTCATCGAACGGGTACTGGACCTGCCGCTGGAGCAGGTCGAGCGGGCCGGTTCCGGCGACCTGACCGCGCGGGTCACCGGGGACGTGACGGTGATCGCCGAGGCCGTCCGGACCGCCCTGCCGCAGCTCGCCCGCTCCGGCCTGACCATCGGCCTGACCCTGGTCGGGCTCGCCGTACTCGACTGGCGGTTCCTGCTCGCCGCGCTGCTCGCGGCGCCGATCCAACTGCACACCGCCCGGTGGTACGCCCGCCGGGCGCAGCCGCTCTACGCCAGTCAGCGGGTGGCGCACGGCGCCCAGCAGCAACGGTTGCTGGACACCGTCGGCGGTGCCCGGACGGTACGCGCGTTCCGGCTCACCGAGCCGCACCTGCGGCGGGTCTCCGGCAGTTCCGTCGCGGCGGTCGACCTGACGCTGCGCGGGATCCGGTTGATGACCAGGTTCTTCGGCCGACTCAACCTCGCCGAGTTCGTCGGGCTGACCGCCGTACTGGTGACCGGTTTCCTGCTGGTGCGGGCGGACGCGGTCAGCGTCGGCACGGCATCCGCCGCCGCCCTCTACTTCCACAACCTCTTCGGTCCGCTCAACTCCGCGCTGAGCCTGGTCGACGACGCGCAGTCGGCCGCCGCCAGCCTGGTCCGGCTGGTCGGCGTCACCCGGTTGCCGGCGCACCGGCCGGCGGAGCACCGTCCGGTGCCGGTGGACGGCGGGATCGAGGCGAAGGAACTGCGGCACGCCTACGTGCCGGGGCACGACGTACTGCACGACGTCACGTTCAGCGTGGCGCCGAACGAGCGGGTCGCGCTGGTCGGGGCGAGCGGTGCAGGCAAGACGACGCTGGCCAAGCTGATCGCCGGGATCCACCGGCCCAGCGGCGGCGGCATCCGGCTCGGCGGCGTACCGATCGAGGATCTCGGTGCCGCCGTGGCCGGGCGGACGGTGGCGCTGATCAGCCAGGAGGTGCACGTCTTCGCCGGGCCGCTCGCCGAGGACCTGCGGCTGGCCGGGCCGGACGCCACCGACGAGGAGTTGCTCGCCGCGCTGGACCGGGTCGGCGCGCTGGGCTGGGTACGCGCGCTGCCGGACGGGCTGGCCACGGTGGTCGGCGACGGCGGGCACCGGCTGACGGCGGCGCAGGCCCAGCAGTTGGCCCTGGCCCGGCTGGTGCTGGTGGCCCCGCCGGTGGCGATCCTGGACGAGGCGACCGCCGAGGCCGGCAGTGCCGGCGCACGGGAGTTGGAGACGGCGGCGGCGCGGGCGCTGGACGGGCGTACCGGACTGGTGGTGGCGCACCGGCTCACCCAGGCGGCCGCCGCGGACCGGGTCATCCTGCTGGACGCCGGCCGGGTGGCGGAGGTCGGCGCCCACGACGAGTTGGTCGCCGCTGGCGGCCGGTACGCGGCGCTCTGGTCCGCCTGGGCCGGCACCCGGGAGACGCCCCGGCCAGCCCCAGACCCAGACCCGGTGCCGGAGCAGCGGCAGCCGGAGCAGCAGGGGCCGACGGCCGACGCCGAGCGCTGAGGGCTGAGGGCTGAGGGGCTGCCACTCGCCGCCGCCGCTGCCGTCGTCATCGGCCGAGTACCGGTTGAAACGATAAGAATCTGTCAGCTCGTCCCGCGGCGCGGCGGTGTCGGCGGGGTGACCGACGGCGGGACAGCTACCCGGGTTTTTCGTCAGGAAAACAGCGGCTATGGATTGACGGCCCCCACCCGACCGGCAACAATCTGGACCAGTGTGATCGTTAACATAGGGCCGCTCCGGCAGCCACCACCGGCGCAGCCCCGCGCCGCCAGTGCCGCCGGCCCCGGTATTGATACCTGAAACGGTTCATGAACTACACCGGTCAGGAGGGGAACCATGCACGATCCACCGCCCACCCACCGACCTGCCGGGCCGGCACTGAGCCGCCGCGGCGTACTGCTCGGCGCGCTCGCCGGTGCCGGTGCCGCGACCCTCACCGGCTGCGCCACCCCGCTCGGCGCCGGGTTGCTGAAGACCGAGGCGGCGCCGGGCGCCGTCGAGTACTGGAACCTGTTCGGTGGCGGCGACGGCGTCCGGATGCAGCAGATCCAGGACGCCTTCCGCCGGGCGCACCCCGCCACCCCGCTCAAGGCCATCATCCTGGCCTGGGGCGACCCCTACTACACCAAGCTCTCCCTGGCCACGGTCGGGGAGGAACCGCCGGACGTGGCGATCTCGCACCTCACCCGGATGAAGACCCTGGTCGACGCGGGGCTGCTCCAGGAACTGCGCCCCGAGGACCTGGCCCGGCACGGCATGACACCGGAGAAGTTCAACCAGCGGGCCTGGCAGGCCGGGCTGGTCGACGGCCGGGCGTACGCGATCCCGCTGGACACCCACCCGTTCGTCCTCTTCTACAACACCGACATCTGCCAGCAGGCCGGACTGCTCGACTCCGACGGACAGCTCAAGCCGATCGTCGGCGAGGCGGCGTTTGCCGACGCGCTCGCCCGGGCCAAGCAGGTGACCGGCCGGTACGGCGCCACGCACGGCATCAACTCCGACCCGGCCTCGCCGTTCCGGCTCTTCCAGACCCTCTACTCACAGCTCGAGGGCGAGATCCTGGCCGACGACGGCACCCGGGTGGTGCTCGACGATGCCAAGGCGGGCCGGGTGCTCGACTACCTGCGCGCGCTCACCGTCGAAGAAGGGCTGATCCCGGGCGGCGCCGACTACCCGGGCGCGATCGCGATGTTCGCCACCGGGCAGGCCGGCTTCCACCTGAACGGCGAATGGGAGATCAGCACCTTCCAGACCGCCAAGATGCCGTTCGGGATGACGCTGATACCGAACGTCTTCGGCGGGCCGCACGCCGTGCAGGCCGACTCGCACACCCTGGTACTGCCGGTCCGCCCCGACCTGGACCGGGCCCGGCTGGACCGGGCGCTGCACTTCGTCCGGTTCG
Organism: Plantactinospora sp. B6F1; assembly: GCF_040120695.1. NCBI lineage: Bacteria > Bacillati > Actinomycetota > Actinomycetes > Micromonosporales > Micromonosporaceae > Plantactinospora > Plantactinospora sp. B6F1. Next base: position 13,114 of record NZ_JBEEAC010000027.1, read on the forward strand.
TGCTCGACCAGAGCCTCACCTGGGCGGAGGGCGGCCACGTCCCGACCTGGCTGCCGTTCGCCGAGAGCGACGCCTACCGCCGGCTCAGTCCGCAGTCGAGCTACGCCGCGGCGGCGGACACCGCCGTCTACGACCCGCCCGCCTGGTACTCCGGCTCCGGTTCCAACTTCGAGAGGGTGATCGGCGCGGCGGTGGGCGCGGTGGAGGGCGGCCAGCTCACCCCCGAGGCCGCGATAGCGCAGATCCGGTCACAGCTGACCATCCTCGCCCAGACTCCGTCACCGGTGTGACCCGACCTCATCGAGGAGGTATGCCGTGGCCACCACTACCACCCACTCCCCCGACCGGACCGGCGCCGGATCCGGTTCACCACCGGCAGCGCACCCGCGGCGCGGGAACGGCCGGCCGGCGCTGTTCTTCCTGGCCCCGTTCCTCGCGCTCTACCTGCTCTTCATCATCGGACCCGCGCTGTACGGGCTGGTGATGAGCTTCTTCCACACCAGCATGGTCCGGCCCGGGCTCGGCGACTTCGCCGGCCTGAGCAACTACGCCGAGGCGCTGGGCAGCTCCGACTTCTGGTGGGCGCTCTGGCACACCGCCTGGTTCACCCTGCTGACCACCCCGCCACTGGTCGTCCTGGCGCTGGTCTTCGCGCTGCTGGCCGAACGCGCCCGCCGGGGACGCTGGTTCTTCCGGCTGGCCTTCTTCCTGCCGTACGTGCTGCCCTCCGCCGTGGTGGCGCTGATCTGGCTGTGGATCTACACGCCGGAACTCGGCCTGCTGAGCCGGACCGTCGACGCGGTGGGCCTCACCGCGCCAAACTGGCTCGGCGACCCGGCCTGGGCAATGGGCTCGCTGGCGATCAGCACCGTCTGGTGGACGCTCGGGTTCAACTTCGTGCTGTACCTCGCCGGCCTGCAGGACGTACCCCGGGACCTGTACGAGGCGTCCGCGATCGACGGCGCCGGGCCGTGGCAGCAGATCCGCCGGATCACCCTGCCGCTGCTGGCCCGCACCACCACGCTGGTGGTGGTGCTCCAGGTGATCGCCTCGCTGAAGGTCTTCGACCAGATGTACCTGATGACCAATGGCGGCCCGAACTTCAGCACCCGCTCGGCGCTGCAGTACGTCTACGAGGTCGGCTTCACCGACTACCGGACCGGCTACGCCGCCGCCGCGTCCACCCTGTTCTTCCTGCTGGTGCTGGCGGTCTCGGTGATATGGCTGGTCATGACCCGTCGCCAGGAATCGGAGGTGTGACGATGGCGCTGCTCGAATCGACCCGCGACACCGACCGGGACCGCCGCACCGAGGCGGGTGGCGCGGCCCTGGCGAACTCGGTGGACCGACGGATCCGGCTGTTCAACCGCTGCTGCATCGGGATCCTGGTCGCGTTCGCGCTGCTCTGGCTGGTACCGCTGGCCTGGGCACTGGACACCTCGCTCAAGCCGAACGGGGAGACCACCGACCCGACCTGGTGGATCGAGAATCCGACGTTGGCCGCCTACCGCACCGTGCTGACCGAGAGCGACATCCTCAACTGGTACCTCGCCAGCTTCGTCACCTCGACGCTGGCCGCGGCCGGTACCGTGCTCACCGCCAGCATGGCGGCGTACGCGCTGTCCCGGCTGCGGTTCCGGTACCGCCGGCTGGTCTACTGGTTCCTGCTCTGCGGCCTGCTGATCCCGAGCCAGGTGCTGATCGTGCCGCAGTTCCGGGAAATGAGCGGCATGCACCTGCTCAACACCTGGTGGGCGGTGCTGCTGCCACAGATCCCCACCGCCATCGCGATCTTCATCTTCAAGCAGTTCTTCGACGGGATCCCCCGGGACCTCGACGAGGCCGCCCGGATGGACGGCGCCGGCTTCCTCCGGACGTACCGTCGGGTCGTCATGCCGCTGTCCCGGCCCGCGGTCTCCGCCGTGACGATCTTCACCTTCGTCTGGAGCTGGAACAACCTGCTCTGGCCGCTGCTCGCCGTCACCGACCCGGAACTGATGACCATCCCGGTCGGCCTCGCCGCGATCCAGGGCACCTACGGCATCCGCTACGCCGACACCATGGCGTCGGCGATCCTCGGCGCGCTGCCACTTGTCCTGGTCTTCCTGCTCTTCCAGAGACGGATCGTCGAGGGCATCGCCGGCACCGGTCTGAAAGGCTGACACCGTACCGAGAAACAACCGTTGGAGGTTTCGTGCACCAGGCCGCGTTGACCGTCGATCCCGCGTTCAGGATCGCCGAGGTCGACCCGAGGATCTACGGCTCGTTCGTGGAGCACCTCGGGCGCTGCGTCTACACCGGGATCTACGAGCCGGGACATCCGACCGCCGACGAGCACGGGTTCCGCCGGGACGTGGCGGAACTGGTCCGGGCGCTCGGCGTGCCCGTACTGCGCTATCCGGGCGGCAACTTCGTCTCGGGCTACAACTGGGAGGACGGGATCGGCCCGCGCGAGTCCCGGCCCCGCCGGCTCGACCTGGCCTGGCGGTCGATCGAAACCAACGAGGTCGGCGTCGATGAGTTCGTCGGCTGGACCCGCCGGGTCGGCAGTGAGCCGATGATGGCGGTCAACCTCGGTACCCGGGGGGTGGACGCCGCCCGGAACCTGCTGGAATACACCAACCACCCGGGCGGGACGTACTGGTCCGACCTGCGGCGGCAGCACGGCAGCCCGGAGCCGCACGACATCAAGCTGTGGTGTCTCGGCAACGAGATGGACGGCCCGTGGCAGACCGGGTTCGCCACGGCCCGGGAGTACGGCCGGCTGGCGGCGCAGACCGCCCAGGCGATGCGCCGGGTCGACCCCTCCATCGAGCTCGTCGCCTGCGGCAGCTCCGGCAGCGGGATGCCGACCTTCGGCACCTGGGAGGCGACCGTACTGGAGGAGACCTACGACCTGGTCGACTACGTCTCGGTACACAGCTACTACCAGGAGCACGACGGCGACCGGGACAGCTTCCTGGCCAGCGCGGTCGACCTGGACCGGTTCATGGAGTCCGTGGTGGCCACCTGCGACCATGTCCGGGCGGTCGGCAAGCACCAGAAGCGGATCAACCTCTCGGTCGACGAGTGGAACGTCTGGTACCAGAGCCGGTTCGTCGGCGAGGAGAAGCTCGACTGGGCGGAGGCGCCCCGGCTGATCGAGGACGTCTACTCGGTGGTCGACGCGGTGGTCGTCGGTGACCTGCTGATCTCGCTGCTCCGGCGGGCGGACCGGGTCAAGATCGCCTGTCTGGCGCAGCTCGTCAACGTCATCGCCCCGATCCGCAGCGAACCGGGCGGACCGGCCTGGGTGCAGCCGACGTACCATCCGTTCGCGCTCACCTCCCGGCACGGTCGCGGCACCGTGCTGCGGGTCGAGCCGACCGGCCCCCGGCACGACACCGCCCGGCACGGCGAGGTGTCGACGCTCACCGCGACCGCCGTCCGGGACGACGAGTCCGGTGCGGTCACGCTGTTCGCGGTCAACCGGGACCAGCGGGAACCGCTCGCCCTCGACGTCGACCTGCGGGCCTGCGGCGACCTCGCGGTCGGGGAGCACGTCGCGCTGCACGACGCGGACCCGGAGGCGACGAACAGCGCCGAGGCACCCGAGCGGGTGTCGCCGAGCCGGCTCGGCGACGTCAAGGTCGACAACGGGCGGGTCAGCGTGGTCCTGCCGGCACTCTCCTGGAACATGATCCGGCTGACCGCCACCGGCTGAACCACGCAGACGTCGGCGGCCCGTTTTGGGCCGCCGACGTCTGCGGTAATCAGGCTTCGGCGGCCGGCACTACAGCAGTCAGCGGATGTGCCGGACGAATGCACGCCACGCGGCCGGGGTGAACGTCAGCACCGGCCCAGCCTTGTCCTTGTTGTCACGGACCTCGGTGGCCTGGCCGGTGTGCCGAGCTTCCACACACGCGCCATTGCTGCCGCTGCGGGTGCTCTTGCGCCACTGGTTGTCGAGCATGGCGCCTCCCTCAATCCTGGTGCACGGTATCGCGGATTCTCTTGATCATCGCAGCCGAGTCGCTCGCAGACAATGCCGAGGCGCGCAGAGCGTTGAAGACCACCGTACAGCGCCGCACGTCCTCGCCCTCAGCGTAGAGGTCGCCGGTCAAGCCCTCGATGTAGACCACCCCGGGTCCGTCGGTGAAGGTCAGGATGTGGAAGCTCGACAACATCGACGCGTACGCTCCTTCGCGGAACGGGATGACCTGGAGCGTGACGTTCCACAGCTTCGCTGCGTCGAGCATCGCCGTGAGCTGAGCGTGCATCACCTGCGGTCCGCCGATCTGCCGGTGTAGAACCGCCTCGTCCATGACGGCGACCAGGCGCAGAGTGCCGTCCTTGATGAGCTTCTGCCGCTCCATCCGGACCGCTACTCGGCGCTCGATCGCTTCCGGTGTGGGCTGGAACGCGTCTTCGCTCGTCATGGCACGGGCGTAGTCCTCCGTCTGGAGAAGACCAGGCACGACCAGCGTCTCGAAGTTCTGCACCTCGTGGGCTGCGGATTCCAGCCCGATGTACTGGCGGTACGTGGGCGGCAGGTCGCCGTACTTGGCCCACCAGCCGCGTTGCTTCCCTGACCGGGCCATCGTCAGCAAGGTCTCGCGCAGCTCAGGGTCGGTTACGCCATAGCGGTCGAGCAGGGCGTTGAGCGCCGGACCCTTGATGCCCACCCGGCCCTGCTCAATCCGGCGCATCGTGCTTGGGGAGACCTCGATGATCTCGGCTGCTTGCTCGGCGGTCACGTTGGCTTCCTCGCGAATCCGCTTGATCTGCGCGCCGAGCTGGAAGCGGAGGAACGTCGGGCTGTCCATGGCGGTCATTGTGCTCCCCTGCGCCGCAGTCTGAACTGCCCACACGCCGTAGTACGTGAATGACGTCCAGTCATTGACCTCGTGAAAATGCGCGCGCAATATGGATGGTAGGTGTCATGGCTCGGACGGCCAACCCCACGGCTCGGCCACCGCGCTCCCGACCGATAGGAGGTCAGAGGCATGTTCCTGGTCTGGTGGTACCTGCGCGAATTCTGGCTGTGGGCGGGGAGGCGGCACGGGCCGAGGTGGTCCCACCTTCACGACCGAGGGTTCTGCCGGTGCGGGGACGACTGGCCGTGCCGGCGGTACGGGGAGGCGTGGTACCGTCGCCGGCTGCGCCGGTCGGGTGTCAAGGACTACCGGTGGCATGAGGGCCGCTGGTTGCGAGTCCGGTGAATTTCACACCAGTCCCAGGGGATGTGATCGGAGTCGGCTCGGCGGCCAGTGTCCAGTTCAGGGGCGAGCGGAAGCTGACGCTGCGGGTGGTGGCCGTGGACTCCCGACCGACCTACTACGGCTTCGCCTGGATCACCGGCTACGTGGTCGACCGGGCAGGTGTCGCCACCGACAAGCGGGAGGTCTACGTCCAGGTAGCCGGGCTGGTTCTGCTGCAACCTGCCCGCCGTACCCGGTCGGCGGCACCTCTGCCCGGCGGTGCACGATCGGCCGGGGTCCGATAGGTACCAGCCGGCCGGGGTTCGATAGGTACCAGCCGGCCGGGCGGCTGCCGGTCAGCGATCCGGCTCGGCGGTGGCGGCGTCCATCCGCTCCCGCAGGCTGCGGGGGCGCAGGTCGGTCCAGTTGGCCTCAACGTACGCCAGGCAGTCGTCTCGGGACTGCGGGCCGTCCGCGCCGAACGCCACCGTCCAGCCGGCCGGTACGTCCACAAAAGACGGCCAGAGCGAGTGCTGGTCCTCGTCGTTGACGAGCACCAGGTACTGCCCGTCCGGGTCCTCGAACGGATTCGTGGTCATGCGTCGTTCCTTTCCGGGTCGTCGGCGGCGGCGCCGTTCGACTGGGTGGGCAGGGGTGCCGGCTGGTCGGCGGCATCGGCTCCGAGCGCCGAGAGCGGCAGGTCGGGCCGAGCGAGGGCCGAGGCGAGCAGCCCGAGCAGGTCGTCGGTGAGCCGGCGCGCGGTCGCCGGGTCGAAGAGCTCGACCGCGTACTCCAGTTCGCCGTGCACCGGGCCGTCGCCGACCGGCTCGTAGAAGCTGACCGTCAGTTCGGCCCGGGTCGTCCCGGTCGGCACCGACGCGAACCGCAACGCCGCCCTGCCGTCCGGACCGTCCAACCCGGCCTCCTCGTGGTGCACCAGCATCACCTGCGGCATTGTGGCACCGTCCGGCAGGATGCGGCGTACCGCGTCGAACGGAACGTCCTGGCGGTCGAAGGCACTCAGGTCCGCCTCCCGGATCCGGCCGAGCAGTTCGGTGAAGGTCGGGTCGCCGCCGGTGTCGATCCGCAGCAACAACGGGTTGACGAAGCAGCCGACCAGGTCGCCGAGGGCCGGCTCGGTCCGGCCGGCGACCAGGGTGCCGATCGGAACGTCCGGGCCGGCGCCGATCCGGTGCAGCAGCGCGGCCAGCGCGGTCTGGAACACCATGAACATGCTGGTCCCGGTCTGCCCGGCCAGCTCGTCGACGGCCCGGTGCGACACCGCGTCGAGCACGAACTCGACCCGGCCGCCGCGCCCGGAGAGCGCCGCCGGTCGCGGCCGGTCGGTCGGCAGGGCCAGCCGATCGGGTACGCCGGCAAGCGCTCCCCGCCACCAGTCGAGTTGCCGCGCGTGCCGGCTGCCGGGGTCGGCCGGATCGCCGAGCAGGGTACCCGCCCAGCGGGCGTAGTCCGGATAGCCGACCGGCAGCGGCGACCACTCCGGTGCCCGGCCGGCGACCCGGGCCGCGTAGGCGGTGCCGAGATCCCGGACCAGGGGCACCACCGACCACTCGTCCACGCCGAGATAGTGCATGGTCAGCAGCAGTACCGAATCGTCGTCCAACCCGGTCAGCAACCGGGCTCGCAGCGGCGGTTCCCGGGTCGGGTCCACGCCGTCGCCGACCAGTTCGGCGATCCGGTCGTCGAGCGGCAGCCCGCTCGCCGGCAGCACCTCCAGCGGTGCCCGGGCGGTCACCGGCACCGGCACGGGTTCGCCGGCCGCACCCGCCGCGAGCGCGGTACGCAGCGGCTCGTGTCGCTCGATCACGTCGGCCAGTGCCGCCGCCAGCGCCGGCAGGTCCAGCATCGCCGCACCACCCGACCCATTGGCAGCCCGGACCAGCAGGGCGAGGTCCCAGCCGGTCCGGCCGGACAGGTTCCGCTCGGCGCCGCCGCGGTGCCGGTCCCACCAGATCCGTTGCACCGGGGCCACGACCGGCGCGGCGCTCTCCAGCGCCGGGAGCAGCGCCGGACGCTCCGCCACCGCCCCGGCGAGCCGGTCCGCCAGCCCGGCCACGGTCGGCGCCTCGAAGATGTCCCGGACCGCGAGGTCGACGCCGAGCACCGCCCGGACCCGGCCGAGCAGCCGCATCGCCGCCATCGAGTGCCCGCCGAGGGCGAAGAAGTTGTCCGAGATCCCCACCTCCGGCAGCCGGAGCACCTCCGCGACCAGGTCGGCGAGAGTCCGCTGTGCCGGAGTGACCGGCACCTCGTCGCCGGTCAGCGCCGCCCAGTCCGGCGCCGGCAGGGCACGCCGGTCCAGTTTGCCGTTGGCGGTCAGCGGCAGCGGCCCGTCGAGCACCAGCACGGCGGCCGGGACCATGTAGTCGGGCAGGAGTTCGGCGGCGTGCGCGCGTACCTCGGCGGGGTCGAGCGGGCCGGCGGCCGGCACGACGTACCCGGCCAGTCGGGTCAGGTCGGCGTCGCGGTGCACCACCACCGCCGCCTGGCGTACCCCCGGGTGTCGGGCCAGCACCGCCTCGACCTCGCCCAGCTCGATCCGGAAGCCCCTAATCTTCACCTGGTCGTCGACCCGGCCGAGGAAGTCCAGGATGCCGTCGGCCCGCCACCGCGCCCGGTCACCGGTGCGGTACATCCGGGCCCCGGCCGGGCCGTACGGGTCGGCGACGAAGCGCTCCGAGGTCAGCCCGGGACGCCCGAGGTAGCCCCGGGCCAGCCCGCGCCCGCCGACGTACAGCTCGCCGGCCACCCCGGGCGGCACCGGGCGAAGCCGCTCGTCCAGCACGTACGCCCGGGTGTTCGGGTCGGGCCGGCCGATCGGCACCGCGGCCGACCAGTCCGGCGCGGCCCGCCAGAGCGTCGAGTTCACCGTCGCCTCGGTCAGCCCGTACGCGGCGTGCAGCCGCAGCCGGCGCGCCCACCGGCCGATCACGTCCGGCGGTACCGTCTCGGTGCCGACCAGCACGGTCAGTCCGGCCGGCAGTTGGCAGTCCGGCGGCAGCGCCGACACCAGCGACGGCGGCAGGATCGCGTGACTGACCCGCTCCCGCTCCAGCAGGTCCACCAGGGGTCGGCCCGGTGCCCGGACCTCGTCCGGGGCGATCACCAGCCGGCCACCGGCACAGAGCGCCATGGCCAACTCGAAGACGAAGACGTCGAAGCCGGTCGAGGCGAACTGGAGTACCCGGGAGGAGTCGTCCACCCCCATCCGGTCGACGGCGGTCGCGACCAGGCTGCCGAGCCCCTCGTGCGGCACCACCACCCCCTTGGGCCTGCCGGTGCTGCCCGAGGTGTAGATGACGTACGCGCAATGGTCCAGTCCGTCCGGCACCGCCGGCCCGGTCCCGTCCGCCGCCACCGGCACCGGCTCGGGCTGGAGCGGCCCGACCAGCAGCCGGTGCACGCCGGGCAGTCCCGGCAGCCGCTGCGCCGCCTCCGGGGTCGTCACCAGGATCCGGGTGCCGGAGTCGTCGACCATGTACCCCAGTCGGTCGGCCGGGTGGCCGAGGTCCAGCGGCAGGAACGCGGCGCCGAGCCGCAGCACCCCGAGCACCACCGCCACGGTCTCCAGCGAGCGCGGCACCGCCACCCCGACCACGGTTTCCGGGCCGACGCCATACCCGGCGAGCAGCCGGGCGATCCGGGCCGCCTCGGCGTCCAGTTGCGCGTACGACAGGATCCGCTGCCGGTCGACGACGGCGACCGCCTCCGGGGTCCGCGCCACCCGCCCGGCGAACATCGCCGGCAGGGTCTCCTCCGGCACCGCCCGGCCGGTGGCGTTGAACTCGCGCAGCACCCGGTCCCGCTCGTCGCCGACGAAGACGTCGATCCGGCCCAGCGACGCGTCAGGGTCGGCGACGACCGCCCGGGCCAGCCGGAGCAGCCGCGCACCGAGCAGCGCCACGGTCTCCCGGTCGAACAGGTCGGTCCGGTACTTCAGCAGGCAGCTCAGCGCCTCCTCGACGGTCCCGGCCGGGTCGCCGGCGGACTCGGCGAAGTCGAAGACCAGGTCGAACTTTGCCGCCGAGGCGTCGACCGGCTCGTCGGTGACGGTCAGCCCGGCGAGACCCTCCCACCCGGCGGTGCGGTTGCGGTGCACCACCATCACCTGGAACAGCGGGTTCCGGGAGACCGAACGGGCCGGGTTGACCGCCTCCACCACGGCCTCGAACGGCACGTCCTGGGCGGAGAAGGCGGCCAGGTCGGTCCGGCGTACCCGGGACAGCAGCTCGGTGAAGCTCGGATCGCCGGACAGGTCGGTCCGGAGTACCAGGGTGTTGACGAAGAACCCGACCAGGTCGTCGAGGGCCGCGTCGTCCCGGCCGGCGATCGGCGCGCCGAGCGGGATGTCGGTGCCGGCACCGAGCCGGTGCAGCAGCGCCGCGACCAGCGCGTGCGCCACCATGAACAGGCTGGTGCCGGTGCGGGAGGCGAGCCGGCGCAGCCCGGCGCCGACCTCGGCGGGCAGCGGCACGGAGAGTTCGGCCCCGGCCGGGTCCGGCCGCCCCGAGCGGGCCCGGTCGGTGGGCAGCACCAGCTCCTCGGGCATGCCGGCCAGCGTGGTACGCCAGTGGTCGAGCTGCCGGGCGGCGAGACTGCCCGGGTCCGCCGGGTCGCCGAGCAGCCGGCGCTGCCAGAGCGTGTAGTCGGCGTACTGGACCGGCAGCGGCGCCCAGTCCGGCGCCCGTCCCGCCCGCCGGGCCGCGTACGCGGTGCCGATGTCGCGCAGGAACGGCCCGTCCGACCACTCGTCGGTGGCGATGTGGTGCAACACCAGCACCAGGACGTGCTCCGGCTTCCCGCCCGGAGCCGGGTGGACGGCGACGAGGGTGGCCCGCAGCGGCGGTTCGGTGGTCAGGTCGAAGGGGCGGCGTACCGCCTCCCGGACGATCCCGGCCACCTCTGCCGGGGCAGCGGTGAGCGTGGCCAGCACCGGCACGGCCTCGGCCGCCGGCAGTACCCGCTGGTAGGGCCGGCCGTCGTGCTCGGCGAGCAGGGTGCGCAGCGTCTCGTGCCGGCCGGTCAGGTCGGCCAACGCGGTACGCAGCGCCGCGACGTCCAGGGTTCCGCGCAGCCGTACCGCGATCGGGAAGTTGTAGGCCGCCGACTCCGGAGCGAGCTGCTGGAGCATCCAGAGCCGCTGCTGCGCGAAGGAGAGCGGCAGGACGGCGGGGCGTTCAGCTGCCCGGACCAGCGGGCTCCGCGCAGCCCTTCCGCCGGCCGCGCCGTCGGACCCGGCGGCGCCGAGTCGAGCGGCGTCAGTCCGGACGCCGCCGGTCCAGGCAGCGTCGACCCGGGCGGCCAGTTCGGCGACCGTCGGCGCCTCGAACAGGTCCCGGATCGCCAACTCGGCGCCGAGCGCCACCCGGGCCCGGCTGACCAGCCGGATCGCCAGCAGGGAGTGACCGCCGAGGTCGAAGAAGTTGTCGTCGACACCGACCTCCGGCACGCCGAGCAGTTCGGCGAAGAGGGCACGGATTGCCTCCTCGACGGCGGTGGCCGGCGGGCGGGATGCAACACCGGCCCGGACCGCCGGCGCCGGCAGGGCCGCCGTGTCGAGCTTGCCGTTCACGGTCAGCGGCAGCCGTTCCAGCGGCACCAGCGCGGCCGGCACCATGTAGTCCGGCAGCCGCCGCTTCAGGTCGGCCCGGAGGGTGGCCAGCACGGTGTCGTCGTCGGCCACCGTCCACTGTGCAGCGCGAACCAGGTAGCCGGCGAGCCGGCGCACCCCGGGACCGCTCGTGGAGTCGACCAGCACGGCGGCGTGCGCCACCAGCGGGTGATCGGCGAGCGCGGTCTCGACCTCACCCAGCTCGATCCGGTACCCACGGATCTTCACCTGGTCGTCGGTGCGCCCGAGGAAGTCGAGGTTCCCGTCCGGCCGGCGCCGGACCAGGTCACCGGTGCGGTACATCCGCTCCCCCGGCGCGCCGTACGGGTCGGCGACGAACCGCTGCGCGGTCAGCCCGAGCCGCCGGTGGTAGCCCCGGGCCAGCCCGATTCCGCCGATGTACAGCTCACCGGGGGCACCGGGCGGGACGAGTCGCAGGTACGCGTCGAGCACGTACGCCCGGGTGTTCCAGATCGCCCGGCCGACGGTCGGGGTGGCGCTGTCTGCGGTCCCGCCGCCCAGGGTGTTGATGGTGTACTCGGTCGGCCCGTACAGGTTGTAGCCGGCCGTACCCTCGGTGTCCCGCAACCGGTTCCAGACCGCCTCGGAGACCGCCTCGCCACCGAGCAGCACCAGCACCGGCCGGTGCCGGCCAGTTCCGTCCTCGGCCGGACCGGACCGGTCGAGCAGGCCCTCCTCGATGAGGTGGTGGGCGTAGCTCGGGGTGACGTTGACGACGTCGATCCGGTGCCGGTCGCAGTAGCCGACCAGCGCCTGCGCGTCCCGGCGCAGCTCCTCGTCGCAGACGTGCACCTCGTGCCCCTCGACCAGCCAGAGCAGTTCCTCCCAGGACATGTCGAAGGCGAACGAGACGGTGTGCGCGATCCGCAGCCGCCGGCCGCCGGCCGCCGCCACCGTCGGGTCGAAGATCGCCTCCCGGTGGTTGAGCTGCATGTTCGTCAACCCCCGGTACGGCGTCACCACTCCCTTCGGCCGCCCGGTGGAGCCGGAGGTGTAGATCAGGTACGCCGGGTGTTCCAACCGGTGCGGATCGGTACGGGCGAACCCGGCCGGCAGTTCGGCGTCGGTGAGCGGCGTACCGGGCACTCCGGCCAGCTCGGCCAGTACCGCCGGATCGTCGAGCGGCACCGCCGGGATGTCGGTCGCCGGCAGCCCGGACCGGGCGGGTGTCACCGTCAGCAGGCACATCGGCGCGGTGTCGGCGAGGACGAAGGCCAGCCGCTCGGCCGGATGGTCGAGTTCCAGCGGCAGGTACGCGGCTCCGGTGCGCAGCACCGCGAAGAGCGCCACCACCATCTCGATCGACCGGGGCAGCGCCAGCGCGACCACCCGTTCGGGGCCGGCGCCCCTGGCGACCAGCCGCCGGGCCAGCCGGTTGATCCGGGCGTCGAACTCGGCGTAGGTCAGGGTGCGGCCGGCGAACACCAGGGCGATCTCGTCCGGTGTGCGGGCGGCCTGCTCGGCGAGCAGGTCGGCGACGGACTCGGTGCCGATCGGGTGCCGGGTGGCGCTCCACTCGGCGGCCAGTTCGGCCCGTTCCGCCCCGGTGAGCAGGTCGAGCCGGCCGACCGGGAGATCCGGCTCGGCGACCAGCCGGGCCAGCAGCGCGACGAACCGGTCGAGCAGTGCCCCGGCCACCGGGGCGGGTACGACGTCCGGGCGGTGGTCCAGGGCGACCCGGAGCCGCTGCGCCGGGGTCACCACCAGGGTCAGCGGATAGTGGGTGGCGTCCACCCCGGCCACGGCGGCGATCCCGTGCCGGTCCCGAAGCCGGGCCGACTCCCCCTCGTCGACGAAGTTCTGCAACACGTAGAGCGTGTCGAAGAGCCGGGCGTGCCCACTGGCCCGCTGCACCGCGCCGAGCCCAAGGTGGTCGTGCGGCATCAGGTCGATCCGCTGCTCCCCCAGCCGGCGCAGCAGCCGGAGCACCGGCTCGGCGGGCTCGGCGGTGACGCGTACCGGCACGGTGTTGAGGAAGAGCCCGATCGTGTTCTCCACGTGCGGCACGTCCGCGTGCCGGCCGGCGACGGTCATCCCGAAGACCACGTCGGTGCGGCCGAGGTGACCGCCGAGGACCAGCCCCCAGGCGGCGGTGAGCACGGTGTTGAGGGTCAGCCCGTGCCGGCGGGCCAGCCCGCGCAGCCGGTCGCCCAGCGCGGCCGGCAGCTCGGCCCGGACCCGGTGCGGGACGACCGGCGCCAGGTTCGCCTCCGGGGCGACCAGGGTCGGTTCGGCGAGTCCGGCGAGGGCATCCCGCCAGGCCCGGGCGGCCCGCTCGGTGTCCTGGCTGGCCAGCCATTCCAGATGGTGCCGGTAGGAGCCGGCCGGTGGCAGGTCCCGGTCGTCGCCGTCGCGCTCGTAGAGGGTGAAGAGCTGCTCGACGAAGAGCTCCTCGGACCAGCCGTCCCAGAGCACCAGGTGGTGACCGACGACCAGCCGGTCCCGGTCGGCGCCGAGCCGGAGCAGGAGCAGCCGGCACAGCGGTGGCCGGGTCAGGTCGAACCGGGTACGCCGGTCCTCGGCCATCAGCTCGGCCATCCGGGCCCGCTGGGCCTGCGGGTCGAGGTCGGTCAGGTCCACCTCGGTCACCGGCAGTTCCGGACCCACTCCGACGAACTGCACCGGCTGGGGCAGCCCGACACTCGCGAACCCGGCCCGCATGCCGGGGTTGCGGGCCAGCAGCGCGGCGCCGGCCCGGCGCAGCCGGTCCAGGTCCAACCGGTACCCGAGGTCGAAGGCGTCCTGTGCGGTGTAGACGTCCAGGGCCGAGGTGTCGTAGCTGGCGTGGAAGTACAGCCCCTCCTGCAACGGTGAGAGTGGCCAGATCTCCGCCACCGGCACCGGGCTGGTCCGCTCGATCCGCTCGATCTCGTCCCGGCCCAGCGTCAGCCCGGCCGCGACCACGGGCCCGTCCCCGACCCGACCAGGGGCAGTGGTGGCGGCGGTGACGGCGGCAGCGGCGGTGACGGCGGCAGCGGCGGTGATGGCAGCGGTTGCGGGGGCGGCGGCGGTGACGGTGACGGTGGTGGCGGCGGTGAGCTGGTGGAGCGCGGCGCGCCACTCGGCGGCCAGCCCGGTCACGTCCGGCTCGTCGAGCACGCCGTCCGGCCACGTCCAGGTCGCGGCCAACGCCGGCCCGGCCGGGGTCTCGGTGGCGACCACGTCGACCTGGACCAGGTGGGACAGGCCCAGCCCGCCGTTGACGACGGCGATCGCGTCGGACTCCGCCGCCGGCGTCCAGTCCTGCCCGGTGCCGCCGGGGAACCGGCCGTAGTAGTGGAACAGCACCTGCGCCGAGGAGAGTCCGGCCAGCACCGGTGCCGCCTGGGGGTTCAGGTGGCGCAGCAGCCCGTAGCCGAGGCCCCCGTCCGGGACCGCCCGGATCCGCTCACCGACCGTGGCCAGCACCTCGACCGGGTCGGTGCCGGCCGGCAGGCGTACCGGTGCGACGCTGGTGAACCAGCCGACGGTACGGGACAGGTCGAGGTCGGGCTCGACCTCCTCCCGGCCGTGCCGTTCGAGGTCGACCAGCAGGTCGGCGGCACCGTCTCGGCCGTGCCGGTGCTGCCACCGGGTCACCGCGAGCCGGAGCGCCGCGAGCAGTACCCCGGTGACCTCGCCGCCGACCGCCGCCGGTACGGCGGTGAGCAGCGGCAGCGTCTCGGCCGGATCGAGGCGTACGACGTGCTGGCGGGCCGGTCCCGTCGGCGGTCGGGACCGCGCCGGCAGCAGCTCCGCGCCCGGGGCGAGCGTCTCGACCCAGTGCGCCAGTTCCGCCAGCCGTTCGGGGCGGTGCGCGTGCTCGCCGAGCACCCGGGCGTACCGCCGCAGCGGGGTGCCGACCGGGGCGAGCCGGGCCGGCCGACCGGCCCGCACCGAGGCCCAGGCGCTGGCCAGGTCCGCCAGGAGGATCCGCCAGGAGACCCCGTCGACCACCAGGTGGTGGGCGGCGAGCAGCAGCCGGCCGGGCCGGTCGCCGCAGTCGAACCAGACCGCCCGGAGCATGCTCCCGTCGTCCGGGTCGAGCCGGTCGGTGGCGGCGGCGGACTCGGCGGCCAGCACGGCACGCAGCCCGGCGTCGTCGAGCCCGGTCACGTCGACCCGGCGTACCAGGTCGATCGCCCGCACCGTGCCGGCCGGTCGCGTCTGGAGCGACCAGAGCACCGAGGCGATCCGGTGCAGCCGGAGCCGCAGGCCGGCGTGCCGGTCCAGCACCGCCTGCAGGACGGCGGCCAGCGACCCGAGGTCCAGTTCGGCCGGTACGACCAGCAGCGTGCTCAGGGTGAACCGGTCGATCGGCAGGCCCGTGTCCCGGAGCCAGTGCACGATCGGCAGCAGCGGTACCTCACCCGTCTCGTCCGGATCCGCGACCGGCTCGACCGGGGCGACGGCCGCCCCGGCTGACACGGTGGTCCGCTGCGACGTCCCGGCGGCGGTCGCCGGGCCCGTCGCCGTCGGGGGGTCGCCCGGGGACAGGGCCGCGTCGCCACCGCCGGCCCCGGCCAGCGCCCGTGGGGTCCGGTGCCGGAAGACGTCGCGGGGTGCGATCGCCAGGCCGTGCCGGCGGGCCCGGCTGGAGACCGCGATGGAGAGGATGCTGTCGCCGCCGAGGGCGAAGAAGTCTCCGTCCGCACCGACCTCCGGCAGCCCGAGCAGCTCGGCGAAGATCTCCCGGAGCAGCCGCTCGGCCGTCCTGCCCCCGTCGGGGCGCACCGCCGGGTCCGGATCGGACAGCACAGCCGGTGCCGCCGCGGCGGGAGCCGTCGTCACCGCGGCCTGTGGGGCAGGCAGGGCGGCCCGGTCGAGCTTGCCGCTCGGGGTCAGCGGCAGGGCGTCGAGCAACACGAACCGGCCCGGCACCATCGACTCGGGCAGCCTGGCCCGGACCGCCGCCCGGACCGCCTCGACGTCGAGCCGGTGCCCAACGACCGGCACCAGGTAACCGACCAGCCCGGTCCGGCCCCGGCCGTCGACCCGGGCGGCCGCGACCGCCTGCGCCACCCCCGGCACGGACCGGAGCACCGTCTCCACCTCGCCGAGGTCGACCCGGTGCCCCCGGATCTTGACCTGGTCGTCGTCGCGCCCGACGTACTCGAGTACACCGTCGGTGCGCCACCGCACCAGGTCGCCGGTGCGGTACATGCGCTGCCCCGCCGGCCCGTACGGGTCGGCGACGAAACGCTGCGCGGTCAGCCCGTACCGGGCGTGGTAGCCGTACCCGAGTTGGGTGCCGGCGACGTACAGTTCGCCGGGTACGCCGGGCGGCACCGGCCGGAGGCAGTCGTCGAGCACGTACAGCCGGGTGTTGGCCACCGGGCGGCCGATCGGCACCGTACGCTCCGCGCCGCCGTCATTGGCCCACCAGGTGACCTGCACCGCGGTCTCGGTCGGCCCGTAGAAGTTGTCCAGCGCGGTGCCGGTGTGCGCGTGCCAGCGCCGGGCCAGTTCCGGCGAGAGTGCCTCGCCGCCGCAGGAGACCCAGCGCAGGCTGGCCGCCCAGCCGGGGTCGGCGGTCAGTTCGTCGGCGAGCAGGAACGCCTCGACCAGCGACGGTACGAAGGTGACCGCGGTGACCCGGTGCCGGCGGACCAGCCCGGCGAGCCGGCCCGGGTCACCGGCCTCGTCCTCGCCGGGCAGCACCACGGCGGCACCGGCCGACAGCGGCCAGAAGATCTCCCAGACCGAGGTGTCGAAGCCGGCCGGCGCGAGTTGCAGCATCCGGTCGTCGGTGCCGAGCCCGAACCGCCGCTGCGACCAGGCGAGCTGGCTGACGATCGCCCGGTGGCCGACGAGTACCCCCTTCGGGCGGCCGGTGGAACCCGAGGTGTAGATGAGGTAGGCCGGGAGGTCGGGTCCGACGTCGGCACCCGACGGGTCACCGCCGCCGATCGGGTCGTCGCCGCCGATCGGGTCACCGCCGCCGCCCGCCGGCGCCATCGGTTCCGCCGTCGCGGAGACCAGCAGCTGCGCCACCCCGGCCGGCCGGGGTAACCGGCCCATCACGTCGACCGTGCAGACCACGGCCCGGGCGCCGGAGTCCGCGAGCACGGCGGAGAGCCGCTCTCCGGGGTGCGTGACGTCCAGCGGCAGGTACGCGGCGCCGGCCTTCAGGGCGCCGAGCAGCGCCACCACCAGCTCGGCCGACCGGGGTACCGCCACCGCGACGACGTCGCCCGGCCGGATCCCCCGGGCGGCCAGCCGCCGGGCCAGCGCGCTCGCCCGGCGTTCCAGCCCGGCGTAGTCGAGCCACCGTTCGCCGTCGATCAGCGCGACCGCGTCCGGCGTCCGGCCGGCCTGGGCGGCGACCAGTCCGTGCAGGGTCTCCGACGGCACCGGGGCGACCGGACCGGTGAGCCGGGTCAGCGCGGTGTCCCGGTCGGCCGCCGGCAGCAGGTCGATCCGGCCGACCGGCCGGTCCGGCTCGGCGACGAACGTGCCGAGCAGCTCGGCCAGGCCGGTCCGGAGCCGGCGTACGGTAGCGGCGTCGATCCGCTCCGGGTCGTACTCCACGGTGAGATCCAGCGACCCGCCGGCCGGGGACACCAGGAGGGTGACCGGATAGTGGGTCGCCTCCCGGAACTCGACGCCGGCCAGGGTGAGCCCGCCGGACCGCCCGGTCGGGACCGGGTCGACGGGATGGTTCTCCAGCACCACCAGGGTGTCGAACAGCTCTCCGCCGCCGGCCAGCCGCTGGATCGCCGGCAGCCCGAGGTGCTGCGCGTCGAGCAGCTCGGCCTGCTGCCGCTGGAGCCGACCGGCGAGTTCGACCAGCGGTTCCGCCGGACTCCAACGCAGCCGGACCGGCAGGGTGTTGATGAAGAGCCCGACCATCGCCTCGACGCCGTCCAGTTCGGCGGGCCGGCCGGAGACGGTACTGCCGAAGACGACGTCACGCCGGCCGAGCTGCCGGCCCAGCAGCACCGCCCAGGCGGCGTGCAGCACGCTGCCCACGGTCAGCCCGGCCGCCCGGACCCGGCCGGCCAGTCCGGCGGCCACCTCGGGCGGCAGCACCACCCGGGTCCGCTCGGGGTCGAACATCCCGGCGTGTCCCTCCGCGACCTCGGCGGCGAGCCGGGTCGGACCGTCGAGTCCGGCCAGCGCCGCCCGCCAGGCGTCACCGGCCGCCGCCCGGTCCCGACCGGCGAGCCACTCGAGGTACCGCCGGTACGGGGTGACCGGCGGTAGCCGGTCCGGCTCGCCACCGGGTGCGTACCGGGCGAGCAGGTCCCGCAGGGTCACCCCGGCCGACCAGCCGTCGGTGACGATGTGGTGGTGGGTGAGCAGCAGGCGGTGCCGCTCGGCGGTCAACCGGACCAGTACGCAGCGCAGCAGCGGCGGCCGGGTCAGGTCGAACGGTGCGGCCCGTTCCGCCTCGGCCAGCGCCTCGAACTCGGCCGTCCGCTCCGGTTCGGGGTACCCGGTCAGGTCCACCTCGCGCCACGGCAGCGCGATCCCGTCCGCGACCAGTTGTGCCGGCCGCCCGTCCGCAAGCTGCGGGAAGGCGGCCCGCAGCGGGGCGTGCCGGTCGAGCACGTCCTGTCCGGCCCGGCGCAGCGCGGCGGCGTCCAGCGGTCCACGCAGCTCGATCACCTGCTGCACCCGGTACGGGTCCCGCCGCGCCCCGGCGGCGACCGCGTGGAAGTAGAACCCCTCCTGCAGCGGGGTCAGCGGCAGCACGTCGGCGACGGCCGGTACGGCGGCGGCGACGGCGTCCACGTCCTCCTGCCGCAGTGCCAGCAGCGGGAAGTCGGACGGGCTCGGTCCGCCGGCCCCCGGTCGGGCGGCGTGCCGGAGCAGTGCGTCCAGCGCGGTGAACCAGCCCTGCGCCAGTTCCGTCACGTCCGCCTCGGTGAGCAGCGCCGCCGGCCAGGCCCAGGTCACGCCGAGCCCGGGGCAGTCCGGCCGGTCCTCGGTGAAGGCGTTCACCTCCAGCGTGTACGGCGCCACCGGCATGCCCGCGTCGAAGCCACCGGCGAGCAGGCCGAGTCCGGGCAGCGCGGTCCAGCAGCCGTCGACTGAGGACTCCACGCCGAACCGGCCGAGGTAGTTGAAACTGATCTGCGGCTGCGGCAGTCCGGCGAGTACGGCGGCGGTCTCCGGGTTGAGGTGCCGCAGCAGCCCGTACCCGAGGCCGTGGTCGGGGATGGCCCGCAGCCCCTCCTTGATCCGTTTCAGGGCCCGGCCGGCGTCCTCGCCGCCGGCCAGCGCCTCGTCGAGGTCGATCGGTCCCGGGTCGAGCCGGACCGGGAAGATGCTGGTGAACCAGCCGAGGGTGCGGGACAGGTCGACGCCGTCGGCGAGCTGCTCCTCCCGGCCGTGCCCCTCCAGCGCGACCAGCGCGGGGCCGGGTGCGCCGGTCCCCCTCCGCCGGCGCCAGTCGGCGAGCGCCAGACCGAGCGCGGTGAGCAGCACGTCGTTCACCCCGGCGGAGAAGGCCGCCGGGATGCTGGTGAGCAGCGGTACGGTCTGCTCGGCCGGCAGCCGCAGGGTGAGCCGGCGGACGGTGCCGAGGTCGCCGACCGGGTCCAGCGGGCGGTCCGCCAGTGCCGGGTCGCCGCCGCGCAGCAGCTCCGTCCAGAGCGGCAGTTCGGCGGTCCGCTCTGCCGACTCGGCGTCGGCGTGCAGCAACTCGGCCCAGCGTCGCAGCGGGGTGCCGACCGGCTCCAGCCGGGGCGTCCGGCCGGCCAGCACGTCGGTCCAGGCGGCGGCGAGGTCGGGCAGCAGGATCCGCCAGGAGACGCCGTCGACCACCGCGTGGTGCACCACCACGACCAGCCGGCCGGCCCGGTCCGGGCCGGCATCCAGCCAGACCGCCTGGAGCATCACGCCGGCCTCCGGGGCGAGGCGGCCGCCCGCGACGTCGGCGGCGCCGGTGATCCGGTCCCGGATCGCCTCGTCGGTCAGCCCGGCGACGTCGATCCGGCGCAGCCGGTCTGCCGCCGGCACCGTGCCGGGGGCCGGCACCACCAGCCGGCCCGGACGCTGCGGGGTGGCCCGGTGCAGCCGGGACCGGAGTACGTCGTGCCGGTCCAGCACCGCCTGGAGGGTGGCGGCCAGCCGCTCGGCGGTCGCCTCGGCCGGTACCCGGACCGCCAGCCACTGCGCGAACGCGTCGATCGACCCGCCGCATTCGTCCAGCCAGCGCATGATCGGGGTGAGCGGGAACTCCCCGACCCCGGCCGCGGGGTCGTCCTCGACTCCCCGGGACAGCGACTCGGCCACCTGCGCCAGCTCGGCGACGGTACGGCGCTGGAAGACCTGGCGCGGCGTGACGACCAGCCCCGCCTGCCGGGCCCGGATCACCAGCTGGATCGAGACGATGCTGTCCCCGCCGAGGGCGAAGAAGTCGTCCTCCACCCCGACCTGCGGCAGCCCGAGCACCTCGGCGTAGAGGGCGCAGAGCACCTCCTCGCGGGCGTCCCGGGGCCGGGCTCCGGTGCTCGGCGCCGCGAAGTCCGGCGCCGGCAGGGCGGCCCGGTCCAGCTTGCCGCTGGGCAGCACCGGCAGCTCGTGCAGCGGTACGAAGGCGGCCGGCACCATGTGGTCGGGCAGCCAGCCGCGGGTGTACCCGCGCAGCTCGGCCAGGAGAGCGGTGACGTCCCGAAACGGCGCCGGCCGGTCCAGCGCCGGTACGACGTACGCGACGAGCCGCTGCTCACCCGCGCGTCCCGGGCGGGCCAGCACGACGACCTGGTTGACCGCTGGATGCTGGGCGAGCACCGACTCGATCTCACCCGGCTCGATCCGGTACCCCCGGATCTTCACCTGGTCGTCGGCGCGGCCGAGGAACTCCAGCCGCCCGTCCGGCAGCCAGCGCACCAGGTCACCGGTGCGGTAGAGCCGCCCGCCGGCCGGCCCGTACGGGTCGGCGACGAAGCGCTGCGCGGTCAGCCCCGGCTGGCCGAGATAGCCCCGGGCCAGGCCGGTGCCGCCGAGGTACAGCTCGCCGGTGACGCCGACCGGCACCGGCTGGAGGGCGGCGCCCAGCACGTAGCACCGGGTGCCGGGGTCGGGGCGGCCGATCGGCACCACGCCACCGGGCGGGGTGGCCGGATCGCACTCCCCCAGCGTGGAGTTGACCGTCGCCTCGGTCGGCCCGTACGCGTTGAACATCGGCCGGTCCCGGGCCCACCGGGCGACCAGCTCCGGGGAGACCCGCTCGGTACCGGCCAGCAGGGTCGCCCCGGCCGGCAGGGTCAGCTCCCGGGGCATCGCGGCGAGCAGCGCGGGCGGCAGGATCATGAAGGTCACGCCGTGCCGGTGGGCGTACTCGGTCAGCGCCGGGCCGGGCACCCGCCGCTCGGCCGGCACCACCACCAGCCGGCCGCCGGAGAGCAGCCCGAGGCAGAGGTCCCAGAACGCCACGTCGAAGCTGGGCGAGGCGAACTGGAGTACCCGGCTGTGCGGCCCGACGCCGAGCCGGGCGCGCTGGGTGGCGACCAGCTTGGTCACCCCGGCGTGCGAGACCACGACCCCCTTGGGCCGGCCGGTGGAGCCCGAGGTGTAGATGACGTAGGCGGCGTTCTCCGGGGCCAGCGCCGGGAACCCGGCCGGGCCCGGTCCGATCTGACCGATGTCGGTCAGCTCGTCGAGCAGCAGCCTCGGCAGGTCCGGGGTGTCCGGCAGGTCGTCGGCGAGCGCGGCCGTGCTGACCAGGCAAACCGGCCGGGCGTCGGCGAGCATGAAGCCGATCCGCTCGGCCGGGTAGTCCCGGTCCACCGGCAGGTAGGCGCCGCCGGCCTTGAGCACCGCCACCTCGGCCACGATCATGTCCACCGAGCGGGGCAGGCAGAGCGCGACCACCCGCTCCGGCCCGACCCCCCGGGCCCGCAACGCGTGCGCCAGCCGGTCGGCCCGGGCGTCCAGCTCCGCGTAGCTCAGTTCGACGTCCTCGCAGACCACCGCGACCGCCCCGGGAGCACGGCGGACCTGCTCGGCGAAGAGCTCCGGCCAGGTCGCCGAGGGCTCCGGCCGGACCGTGGAGTTCCACTCGACGAGGATCCGGTGCCGGTCCGCCGCCGTGGGCCCGGCCTGGGTCGCCGAACCGGCCGCCGGCGCCGAACCGGCCGCGGCGCGGTTCAGGTCACTTCTGGGCACGACGAGATACCGCCTCTCGCGAGCGGGTGGAAACGGTCCGGGTGGAGGTGTCAGGGCTCGCCGCGGCGGTCAGCCGTAAGCCGGTCAGTCGGTCAGTCGGTCAGTCGTGCGCCGGTCGGTCGTGCGCCGTGCGCGGTCAGCCGTCGCCGAGCAGCGGCAGAATCTGGTCCAGCGCGTACGGGACGCTGAGCACGGTGCTGAACGAGAGCGCGGCACCGAGCGGCGGGTCCTCGTACGGCAGGAAGACCGCCCGGTTCTGCTTCGCCACGTCGAGAGTGGCGTAGACCCGGTCCGCCTTCACCCGCGGTTCGGCGCTGGCGTCCGAGGTGAGGAAGAGCAGCCTGTCGACGTCGACCAGGTCCAGCCGCTCGGAGCCGATCTCGGCGGCGTACTCCTTGCCGATCGCCTGCACGATGTTCTCCGGCACCGTGAAGCCGAGCTGGGTCATGAAGACCACCTTCGGATCACTCGGTGCGAAGACGGCGTACTTGCCGGCCTCGTACGGGTCGACCACCGCGACCGTCCTGCCGGCGAAGCCGGGGTGTTCCTGCCGGGCCCTGGCGAACCGGGCGTCGACGTCGGCGATCAGCTTCTCGGCCTGCTCGGACTTGCCCAGCGCGCGGCCGGCCTGCCGGGTCATCTCCTGCCACGGTGCGGCGTAGTCGTCGAAGCCCTTCGGCTGGGCGACGGTCGGGGCGAGCTGGGAGAGCTTCTGGTACTGCTCCTTGGTCATCCCGGAGTAGAGCCCGATGATCAGATCCGGACGCAGCGCGGCGATCTTCTCGAGGTTGTAGTCGTCCCGCTCACCGACGATTTCCGGCGGGCTGCTGCCCCACAGCGGCTGCGCCCACGGCCACTTGCCGTACGGCCGCTCCAGGAACCAGTCGATCGCACCGACCGGCACGACACCGAGGGCGAGCACCGGGTCCTGGTCGCTGAGTCCGAGCGTCACCACCCGGGTGGGCGCCTTGGTGACCTCGGTGCTGCCGTACTTGTGCTCGACCGTCACCGGGAAGGTGCCACCGGCGTTCGCCGAGGACGTCGGGTCGGCGCCGTCGTCGCCACCGCCGCAGCCGGCCAGGCCGAGTACGAGGACGGCCAGCGCCGCCACCAGTCGGACGACCGGGCGTGGGCCCATCGGGCGGGCAGGTGTCGTGGACATCGGCTCCTCTTCGGTCTCTCGGGTCCCGTCGCGCCCTCGGCGAACGGGTGGAAGTACGGTCGACGGACCGGGCGCGCCGGGCCGGCTCGGAATGCGGGGTCGCACGACGGTTGCCGGATGGTCAGGGAACGGCATCGGCGCCTGGTTCCGATGACGGTGATAGTAAGGTAATCCTTACCTAACCTCAACAGCTTCGCCGGAATGGACCTCCCCAACCATCGAAGCCGTGAACTAAGGTATACCTACCCTAAGAAGCGAACGCCCTGCACGTTGCGCCGAACGAATCCCGAGGACCGTGTGACAATCGACCAGGCGCCACCGGTGCGCCGACCCGCGCCCGCCCGGACGGCGGGTCACCGACCCGCTCGCCCGGTCGGGTACTTCCTGGTCGCCACGATCGTCCTGATCGCCCTCTCCCTGCTCTCCGTGGCGGTGGGCAGCCGGCAGATCCCGCTGGACCAGGTGGTGCAGACCCTCGTCGACCGGGCCGGCGCGCGGGTCGGCGCCCCGCAGATCGAGGCGATCGTCTGGGGCGTACGCCTGCCGCGCACCGTGCTCGGCCTGCTGGTCGGGATGGCCCTGGGCCTCTCCGGTGCCCTGATGCAGGGGCTGACCCGCAACCCGCTCGCCGATCCCGGCCTGCTCGGCGTCAGCGCCGGTGCCGCGCTCGGCATCGTCGTCGCGATCGCCTGGTTCGGCATCGCCACGCTCTACGGCTACATCTGGTTCGCCTTCGCCGGTGCCCTGCTGGCCAGCGTGGTGGTCTACCTGCTCGGCGGACTCGGCCGGGGCGGCTCGACCCCGGTCAAGGTGGCGCTGGCCGGCATCGCGATCACCTTCCTGCTCAACTCGGTGACCAGCGCCGTCGTGCTGCGCGACCCGGAGGCGTTGAACCGCTACCGGTTCTGGGCGGCCGGCTCGCTCAACGGGCCGGGCTTCGGCACCATCACCCAACTGCTGCCGTTCCTGGCCGTCGGCGCCATCCTCGCGCTGGCCGCCGCACCGGCGCTGAACAGCCTCGCACTCGGCGACGACGTCGCGGCCGCGCTGGGCCGCCGGGTCGGACTGGTACGTCTGCAGGGCACCCTGGCGGTGACCCTGCTCGCCGGGGCCGCGGTCGCGGTCGCCGGGTCGATCGTCTTCATCGGCCTGGTGGTGCCGCACGTGGCCCGCCTGATCACCGGCCCCAACCACCGCTGGCTGCTGCCGTTCACCATGGTGCTCGCGCCGAGCCTGCTGCTGCTGGCCGACATCGTCGGTCGGGTCGTCGCCCGACCGAGCGAGGTCGGTGTCGGCATCATCGCCGCGTTCATCGGCGGCCCGTTCTTCATCATGCTGGTCCGGCGCCGCCGGCTCGCGGAGCTCTGATCGGGGTGACCCTCCTCGACCTGCGCCGCACCGGCGGGCGTACCGCGTTCCGGATCAACCGGCCACCGGTCTCCGGCGTGCTCCTGGTCCGGTTGCTGCTCTGCTGCCTCGGGCTCGTCGTGCTGACGTTCGTGGTCTTCTGCGTCGGCATCGCCACCGGCGACTACCCGGTCAGCCCGCTGGAGGTGGTCCCCGCGCTCTGGGGTTCCGGCGATGCGGGCCAGGTCTTCATCGTGCGGGAGCTGCGGCTGCCCCGGGCGCTGACCGCCGTACTCGCCGGTGCCGCGTTCGCCGTCTCGGGGGCGATCTTCCAGACCATCACCCGCAACCCACTGGCCAGCCCCGACATGATCGGCATCAACGCCGGTGCCACCACCGCCGTGGTGGCCGCCATCGTGCTCGGCGGCGCCGGACTGAGCCTGCCGGCGCTGGGCCTGATCGGCGGGCTGGCCACCGCCGCGCTGATCTACCTGCTGGCCTGGCGGCGCGGCGCCACCGGCTACCGGATCGTCCTGGTCGGCATCGCCGTCTCCTGGATGTGCACCAGCGCCACCGACTACCTGCTGACCCGGGCCCAGTTGGCCGAGGCACAGGCGGCGCTCGGCTGGCTGGTCGGCAACCTCAGCGGCCGCGGCTGGGAGACGGTCCGCCCGCTCTCCGCCGCGGTGCTGGTACTGCTGCCCGCCGGGATGCTGCTCGGGCGGTGGAGCCGGACCCTGCACCTCGGCGACGACGTGGCGCAGGGCCTGGGCATCCCGGTGCAACGGGCTCGACTCTGCCTGGTGCTGGTCGGCGTCGCGATGGTCGCGTTCGCCACCGCCGCCACCGGGCCGGTGCTGTTCGTGGCACTGGCCGCACCACAGGTCGCCCAGCGGTTGGCGGGGCTCCCCGCGCCACCGCTGCTGACGTCGGCGCTCACCGGGGCGTTGATGGTCTCCGCCAGCGACCTGGTGGCCCGCTGGCTCATCCCCGACGTCGACCTCCCGGTCGGCGTGGTCACCGGGGCGCTCGGCGCGGCGTTCCTGCTCTGGCTACTCGTCCGGACCAACCGCGCCGGTTCTGGAGGCTGAAGATGACCGTGGACCTGACCATCGCCGACGCCACCCTCGACGCCCCGCCGTCGAGCGCCGCCGGGCAACCCGAGCTGCGGGCCGAACGGCTGCGCCTGGCGTACGGCGACCGGGTGGTCGTCGACGATCTCGACCTGGTGATACCGGCGGGCCGGATCAGTGTGATCGTCGGCGCCAACGCCTGCGGCAAGTCGACCCTGCTGCGGGCGCTGGCCCGGCTGCTCAACCCGACGGCCGGCAGCGTCCAGCTCGACGGCCGGGCGATCCACTCCCTGCCCACCCGGCAGGTGGCTCGGCAGGTGGGGATCCTGCCGCAGTCCCCGATCGCCCCGGACGGTCTGACCGTGATCGACCTGGTCGGTCGGGGCCGCTCGCCGCACCAGACGTGGTGGCGGCAGTGGTCGCTGGACGACGAGCGGGCGGTCTCCGATGCGCTAGCCGCGACCGGGGTCACCGAGCTGGCCGGCCGGCCGGTGGACGAGCTCTCCGGTGGGCAGCGGCAACGGGCCTGGATCGCCATGGCGGTGGCCCAGCAGACCCCGGTGCTGCTGCTGGACGAGCCGACCACGTTCCTGGACCTGGCGCACCAGGTCGACGTACTCGATCTGGTGGTGGACCTGAACCGGCGGGACGGCCGCACCGTGGTGATGGTGTTGCACGACCTCAACCAGGCGTGCCGGTACGCCGACCACGTGATCGCGATGAAGAGCGGCCGGATCGTCGCGCAGGGCGAACCGTCGAGGGTGGTCACCGCCGAGGTGGTCGACGAGGTCTTCGGCCTGCGGTGCGAGGTGAGCACCGACCCGCTGACCGGCACTCCGCTGGTGATCCCGACCAGCCGGCACCACCCCCGGCCGCTGGTGCCGGTGGCCGTCGGCGTCTGATGGTCCGGTCAGGACCCCGCAGACGACCCGGCGGCCACCGTCCCCGCACCGGCGGTGATCAGTGAACTTTTTCAACCTCCCGTTGCGGTCCGTCGGAGCGCAAGCTCGGACGCGGTGTGTGAGCGCCGCGCGGTTCAGGTTGAAACAGGTTCAGGCGCTGGCGCAGGTCGTCGTCGCGAGGTAGGGCCCGGTGTTGCTGTGCGGGTAGTACAGCGCGAGCGTGGTCGCCGGCCGGGTACCCGCCGGGCAGGTCTCGGAGAAGACCCAGCGCGGGGTGAACGGATCCGGCGCGCAGTGGTAAATCCGCTGGTCGTGCTCGATCGGGTAGCGGCCGTACATTTTAAGACCGTCGGCGCTGCACGGTTGGGCCTGTGCGGCCTGGGCCGGTACGACGGTGAGCCCGACCGCCGCGCCGGCCCCGACGATCGCGACCACCGCGATCCGGGTGGCGAACTTCCTCATGGGATCCTCCCCTTCCGCACTCCCATCGATGACGGGATCGTTGGGTAATTAAACAAACTCGGGGCGGCTCAGCACAATAAGATCCCTCGATGTCCAGGTGGAAAGCCGCCCCTGGACGGGAAGGCATAGCACGCGGGCCGGTCGCGGGTGCGAATGGCCCGCATGACCTCCGGGGCGACCAGCGCGGTGGATGGCCTACCGGGCTCCGCCCTACACCCCGCACTCCGGCCAAGCGGGGCCAGTGGCCCGGCGCGACGCGTCACTCACGGGGTCAACTTCGGAACATCGGATCGCCGAAGGACGACCTCGGGCCACCACCGGCGACCGCGGCCTCGATGCAGTCGAGCCGGGCCCGGATCTCTTCGAGTTGGGCGAGGATCGCCACCTGCGGCTCGGCCACCGCACTGGACGCGGTACCGGCCGCAGCTGCGGGCGGCGCGGCTGCGGGGGCCCGGTGCCCACGCAGTGCCGCCAACTCCTCCGTCAGTGCGGAGATGGTGCTCTCGACCTGGTCCAGGAACTCGTCGACCTCCTGCTCGTCGTAGCCGCGTCGACCGAGCGGTGGCTTCCGGAAGGCGACGCTGCGGATGTCCGACGGAGTGAGGTGGGGCATGTGCGAGCCTCCCGGTCTGAACTGACGATTTTGTAGTGGACCTCGAAGGTATCGACGTCGGACAAGGGGCGGGCAGACGGCGGGCACCGATGACCGGACGACGGTCCGGAATGCTGATGATCCGCCATTAGACTGGGCCGGCCGCGGTTCGTCGACGGGGAGGACGGCGATGACCTACTACGTGGAGATTCCGGTCGACGACGACAGCAGCGTGCTCGTCGAGGTGACCCACCAGGTCACCGGGGTCGCTCCGGCCGGTCGCCCCCGCGAGGTGGTGGCCCGGCTGTCGGAGACGTTCGGTGAGGCGTTCGACCGGTTCCACCGGCTGGCCCAGAGCGCCGCCGCACGGGCCCGCGACGCTGGCGGGGCCGACCGGGTGGCGATCGAATTCGGTCTCAAGGTCGCCGCGAAGGGCGGTTTCGTGGTCGCCGAGACTACCGGCGAGGCTCACATGAAGGTCACCTTCGAGTGGAACCGCCACACCGGACCAAGACCCGGCACGGCCGAGCCGGACGAGGGCGCCCCGGACGGGTCGACCGCAGAGCCGGACCACTCGCCGGACCCATCGGCGGGCCCGGACCCGTCGGCCCTCGCCGGCTGACCGGGCCCGGTCAGCCGGCGAGGGGTAAGCCGTACCGGGTCAGGCGGGGCCGGAGGCACCGGCGTACTCGGGTTCGCGGTCGGGTGTCGACACGGCGGAGCGGACGCAGATCGAGTCGAGGATCTCGGCGGCCCGCACGGCGGTGTTGGAGAGCAGCGAGGAGGAGATGCCGTGGCTGTGCTCGGTACCGCCCTGGAGGTAGATGCCGGCCCGTACCTCCGGTCGGGTCCGCAGCCGGTAGTCGCGGTCCACCCGGGGCCGCCCGGCGTCGTCCCGCAGGCACACCTGCGCCGCCTCGCCGAGCAGCTCGAAGGGGTCGACCGGCCGGTATCCGGTGGCGAAGACCACCACGTCGGCGTCGAGCACCCTCCGCTCGCCGGTCACCAGCGACTCCAGCACCATCCGCACCCCCGTCGGGGTGCGGACCGTCTCGACCGGCCGCGACAGGTTCAGCACCCGGAGCCGTTCGATGCCCCGGACCTTCTCCTGGTAGACGCGTCGGTACAGCTCGTCGATGAGTTCGGCGTCGACCACCGAGTAGTTGGTGTTGCCATGGTAGGCGAGCATCGACTCCTTCACCTCCGGCGGTGCCGTGAAGTACTCCTGCACCGCCGCCGGGTCGAAGATCCGGTTGGCGAACGAGCTGTCGTCTGCCGGACTGTAGCCGTACCGGGAGAAGACCGCGCAGACCTCGGCGGCGGGGAACTCGCGGTGCAGGTGGTCGACGGCCTCGGCCGCGCTCTGCCCGGCACCGACCACGACGAACCGGGACGGGGCCGCCGGCACCAGGCCGCGTAGGTTCGGCAGCAGGTCGCGGCTGTGCCAGACCCGGGTGTCCAGGGTGATGCCCTCCGGCAGGTACGGCCGCAGCCCCACCCCCAGCACCAGGTTGCGGGCCCGGTAGCCGACGGGGGCGGCGGAGCACGGGCCGGCCTGGGCCAGCACCTCGAAGTGGTCGAGTTCGCCGTCCCGCCAGACCGGGCGTACGTCGACCACGTCGTGCCCGTAGCGGACCATGTCGTCGACCTGCGCCGCCGCCCATTCGAGGTAGTCGTGGAACTCGACCCGGGACGGGAAGAGGTTCTTGTGGTTGATGAAGTCGATCAGCCGACCCCGGCTCTGCAGGTAGCAGAGGAAGCTGAACCCGCTGGCCGGGTTCCGCAGCGTCACCAGGTCCTTCAGGAACGACACCTGCATGGTGGCGTCGTCGAGCAGCATCCCCCGGTGCCAGCCGAAGCCGGCCTGGCGCTCCAGGAAGACCGCGCTGTCGATCCGGCCCGGGCCGGCGGCGGCCTCCCGGATGGCGATGGCCAGGGCGAGGTTCGACGGACCGAAGCCGATGCCGAGGAGATCGTGGACCTGGGAGTCGTCGCTGCGATTGGTTCGTGACATACCTGTCCCATCAGTCTGCCGGCCGGTCGGCGGCGTGGTGGAGGACGTGGATCCGTGCGGACGAGGTGCGGCTGGCGCGGACGGTCGACCATCCGCAGCATTTAGGTTAGGCTAACCTACACCATGGTCAAGGACAATATGGACCACCTGACCAGTGCGAACCGCACGGGAACGCAGGCCCGAAAGGGCTGATCGGAACGCGCGACCGGGGCAAGACGAACCAACCGTAGAGGAGACCGTCGATGCGGGTTGTGATGTTCGGCTACCAGACCTGGGGGCACCGCACCCTGCAGGCGCTGCTGGACTCCGAGCACGAGGTGACCCTGGTCGTCACGCATCCGAAGAGTGAACACGCGTACGAGAAGATCTGGGACGACTCCGTGGCCGAACTGGCCGAGAAGCACGACGTACCGGTGCTGCTCCGCAAGCGTCCCGGTGACCCCGAGCTGATGGAGCGGCTCCGGCAGGCCGCGCCCGAGGTGATCGTGGCGACCAACTGGCGTACCTGGCTCCCGCCGGAGATCTTCAACCTGCCGCCGTACGGGACGCTGAACGTGCACGACTCGCTGCTGCCCGCGTACGCCGGGTTCAGCCCGCTGATCTGGGCGCTGCTCAACGGCGAGCGCGAGGTCGGGGTCACCGCGCACCTGATGGACGAGACCCTCGACGCCGGTGACATCGTGCTGCAACGCGCGATACCGGTCGGCCCGACCGACAGCGCCACCGACCTGTTCCACCGCACGCTGGAACTCTTCGGCCCGATCACCGTCGACGGGCTGGCGCTGATCGCCTCCGGCCGCACCGACTGGACCCCGCAGGACCGCACGAAGGCGAGCTTCTTCCACAAGCGCTCCATCGAGGAGAGCCGGATCGACTGGAACTGGCCGGCCGACGAGATCGAACGGCTGGTGCGGGCGCAGTCCGATCCGTACCCGAACGCCTTCACCCACCACGACGGCGCGCGACTGCGGATCCTGGCCGCACGGGTCTCACAGGGTCGCTACGGCGGCACGCCCGGCCGGATCTTCTACCGGGAGGGCGACGGCGTGGTGATCGTGGCCGGCGCCGACGCGCGCCGGGGGCACCGGCCGGGCCTGGCCATCACCCGGGTACGCACCGACGACGGCCAGGAGCACGCCGCCACCGACTATTTCCGGACCATGGGTGGCTACCTGACCCGCTACCCGGACGGCCGGCTCTAGACCGCCGGGCTCGGCGACGGCCGGCTCCAGACGGTTGGTCTTCGACCGGGTCCCGGCCGTCCGGTCTGGTCATCCTCACCCGGCGCGATGCAGGTGGCCACGGAGGAAGTCGAGGATCTCCCGGCGTGCGGGCCGGGCGGCCGGTACCAACCCGGGAATGCTGAGGAAGGCGTGGGTGGCCTTCGGGTAACACGTCAGGCGCGCGTCGGTGCCCGCCTCACGGAGCCGCTCCACGTACCGGCGCCCGTGGTCGGCCACCGGGTCCAGCGCGGCGGTGACGACCAGGGCCGGTGGCAGGCCGCCGAGATTCTCGAACTTCACCGGGGACACGCTGTGCGGGTCGAGCGTGGACGGCAGGCTCAGCCTGCGGCTCACCCGCAGCCGGGACGGTGAGAGCGTGGGGTTGTCGGCGTTCTCGGCGACCGAGGGGTAGTCGGTCAGCGTCTCGGTCCAGTCCGTGGTCGGATAGTTCAGTACCTGGGCGCGCAGCGGCGGGCCGTCCTCGCGGGCCCGCAACGCGACGAGGGCGGCGATCATGCCCCCGGCGCTCTCCCCCAGTACCGCGACCGCGCTGGGGTCGACGCCCCAGCCAGGGGCGTCCTCGACCAGCCGGACGAGCGTGTCGTAGCCGTCCTCGATCGGCCGGGGCAGCGGGTGCCGCGGTGCGAGGCGGTACTCCACCGACACCACCACGGCCGGGCAGCGGGCCGCGAGATGGCTGTTGAGCCAGTCGTTCTGCGCGGCGGTGCCGCCGATGAAGCCTCCACCATGGAACGAGACGACCAGCGGCAGTCTCCGGTCCGCCTTCTTCGGACGGTGCACCCGCAGCATCAGGCGTCGGCCCGGAAGCTCGATCGTGGCCTCCTCGATCCGGGCGTGCCGGTCAGGCCGGCCGGTGACGATCCGTGCGGCCCGGGACAATGCCGCGCGGTTGGCCTTCTCCCCCGCGGCGATCACCTGCTCCTCGGTCATGGCCTCCCAGTCCTGGCCGTCCCGCAGGAGGCGGGTGCCCAGTGGCGCCCTGCCGCTCATATCGTCCCGGTCCCGGGCGTGTGCGTCGTCATCGTCCGACCGTCCGTCAGGTGGCTCAATGGCCATCGTGCGCTCTCGGGCATGGCTGACAGCATCGTCGACGCGGGCGCCGCCGGTATTGGAGAAATGTTCCACCCGGTCAGCCCGGTCAGCCGGTCAGCCCGGCCGGCCAGGCGCCAGGGCGCCGGGTCGGGGGCGTACCCTGCAGGCCCGTTACCGTCTGGGCCACGCGACGTCGTCCACCGCGAGCCAGGGCGCGACCGCCACGGTCGCGGGTGTCATCCCGGCAAGGGCCATCACATCCCGGCAGAGGTGGGACTGGTCGACGAAGCCGCTCTCCGCCGCCACCCGGGCAGCGCTGTGCCCTGCGGCGAGGCGGTGTGCCGCGTGGTCGAACCGGATCAGCATCGCGGCGCGCTTGGGCGTGAGACCCAGCTGTGACCGGAATCGGGACCACAGCCGCGTGCGGCTCCAGCCCACCTCGTCCGCCAGGCGCTCCACCCGGACCCGCCCCCGGCGCGTCACCATCTGCCCCCAGACGAAGGCGACCTCCGGATCCACCGCCCGGCCTGCCGCACGTCGGCCGGCAAGCGCGGCCGCCACGACCCCGAAGCGGTCGTTCCAGGATCCCGCGGCACGCAGTTGCCCCTCGATCCGCTCGGTGTCCCGCCGCCCCCAGAGATCCTCGAGACCGAGCACGGTCGCACCCAACTCGAACGCCGCACCGAGCGTCGTGTGCGCGACCACCGGCGAGAGCCGTACCTGCAGCAGGTCGACCTCGCGCCCGCTTCCTCGGACGCTGCCCGAGGCCAGGCCGACGACGACACTGCCACTCTTCCGCTCGCCGCCGGCGCCATCGACGAGCAGCACATCGCCGAAGTCGAACAAGAGCGTGAGTGCCGGGTGCGGAACCGCCTGAAGCTCGACCCGACCCTCCGCCCGAGCGCGGAACCCGGCCATGCTGACCCCGGCCATCGGGCCCGAACCTGCCGGGACCACCACGTCCACCTCAGCCCCCGCGACACGAACCGGCCTGACAGGTCGCATGCCTGCCAGGGTAGAACCACCCGCCCGGCGTCGACCGACGCAGGCGGTCAGCCGGGAGGCGGGCCGGCTGTTCCGGGCGGTCGACGGCAACGACGCGGGCCGACCCGGCGAATCCCCCGGTCCGGTAGCGGACCGGACAGGTCGCGGAGGTCGGTTCCCGCGTTCGGCATCGGCGCCACCCCGAGGCTGCCTAGGCTGGCGTTGGCCGAGGGGCCACGCGTGACGGGAGAGTGGGTGCATGACCGGAACGAAGGCCCCGGGCAACGGAGCCGGCCTGCTCGCCGGCAAGGTCGCGCTGCTGATGGGCGCGGGTCGCGGCATCGGCGCGAGCGCCGCCCGGCTGTTCGCCCGCGAGGGTGCCGCCGTGGTGCTGGCGGCCCGGACCGAGTCCGAACTCGCCGACGTGGTCGGAGAGATCCGCGACGGCGGCGGGACCGCCGACTACGTGCTGGCCGACCTGACCGACGGGGGAAGCATCCAGGCTGCGGTGGAGAACGTGATCCGGCTGCACGCCCGGCTGGACGTGGCCCTCAACAACGGCGGCATCTCGATCCCGCACACCCCGATGGTGAACGCGACCGAGCAGAAGTTCGACCTGGTCACCTCGGTCAACTATCGAGGACTGTTCCTCTCGATGACCGCGGAGATCCGGGCGATCCGGGCCACCGCCGGGTCGGGGGCGATCGTCAACGTCAGCAGCGTCGGCAGCCTGCGCGGCGCACCGGGGCTCGGCCCGTACGCGGCGACGAAGCGGGCCGTGAACAGCCTCACCGAGACCGCCGCCGTCGAGTACGGCCCGGAGGGCATCCGGGTGAACGCCATCGCCCCGGGTACCACGATGACCGGGGTGATCCGGCAGTGGGCCGACGACGAACCGGCCGCCGTCGAGCGGCTCAACACGCTGACCCCGCTGCGCCGGGCCGCCGAGCCGGACGAGATCGCCGAGGCGGCGGCCTGGCTGCTCAGCGACCGCGCCTCCTTCGTCACCGGCGTCTGCCTGCCGGTCGACGGCGGCCTCCGCGCCTGATCCGCCCCCGGGCGAGGCCGGCCGCCGCGATCTCGGTGCTGACCGGCGGAGCTGAGTAGTGCGTCGCGCATCGAGGCGTTCCGGTGCGACGTCTCCAGCCGTACGCCGAGGGTGTTTCCGCACTGACCGCCCGAGGGGATCCCGACGGGATCGATTCGTGTCTTGACGCTCATCAGGGGTGACCCTAGGTTTACCCCGATGTAACAGCCGACCTCCGGAACTGCCGCGATCCACCGTGTGTCCACGGCGCGCATCCGGCGGGAGTGGATGGAGAGTAGGCCGGCTTGTCGTGGTGGGACCGGGTACGGCGGGATCACATCCTGCTGCTCGCCGCACTTCCCGGCGTCGCCCTCCTGCTGACGTTCCACTATCTACCGTGGCTCGGCAACGTGATCGCGTTCAAGGACTACCAGCCGTACGTCGGGATTGTCGACAGTCCCTGGAGCGGGCTGGCAAACTTCCGGATCATCGTCAGCGGCGATCCGGCGTTCCTGAACGCGCTGGCCAACACCCTGATCATCACCCTGCTCCAGGTGCTCGTCGTCTTTCCCGCACCGATCGCCCTCGCACTACTACTGGACAGCCTGATGTCGCAGCGACTCAGGCGGGTGGTGCAGAGCGTCCTCTACCTGCCGCACTTCCTCTCCTGGGTGATCGTGGTCGCGATCTTCATGCAGTTGCTCGGCGACGGCGGTCTGCTCAACCGGTTCCTCCTGGACCACGACCTCGGCACGGTCAGCATCGTCAGCAATCCGGAGGCGTTCTTCGCCCTGGTCACCGGCCAGGTGCTCTGGAAGGACGCCGGCTGGGCGACGATCCTCTTCCTGGCCGCGCTCTCCCGGATCGACGGCACGCTCTACGAGGCGTCCGCCGTGGACGGCGCCAGCCGGTGGCGGCAACTGTGGCACATCACCCTGCCGGGGCTGCGCGGCCTGATCGTGCTGCTGCTGATCCTGCGACTCGGTGACGCGCTGACCGTCGGCTTCGAGCAGATCGTGCTCCAGCAGCCGGCGGTCGGGGTGGACGCCAGCGAGGTGCTCGACACGTACGTCTACAACAACGGCATCCTCGCCGGTGACTGGGGGGTCAGCGCCGCGGTCGGGCTGGTCAAGGGCCTGGTCGGGCTGCTGCTGGTGCTCGGCGCCAACCGACTCGCGCACCGCTTCGGAGCGCAGGGGGTCTACCGGCGATGACGAACCGACCGACCATCGCGGGCGTCACCGTCGCGTCGAGACCGGTACGCGCGTTGAAGGGCCTGATCCTGGCGGTCTGCTGCGCGGCGGTGGTCGTACCCTTCCTCGGGATCGTCTCCACCAGCCTCGCCACGCGCGAGCAGATCACCCGGGACGGCGGCTTCGTGCTCGTCCCCGACGAGGTCAGCTTCGCCGCGTACGCCGCGATCCTCTCCGGTGGCGTGGTGACCCGGGCGACCCTGGTCAGCCTCTTCGTCACCCTCGCCGGTACGGCGTTGAGCATGGCCACCACCATCCTGCTGGCGTACGGACTGAGCCGCCCCCGGTCGGTGGCGCACCGCCCGCTGCTGATGGTGGTGCTCTTCGCCCTGCTCTTCGCCCCGGGAATCATCCCGAGCTACCTGGTGGTGAAGAGCCTCGGGCTGCTCGACAGCTACTGGGCGCTGATCCTGCCGGTAGCGGTCAACGCGTTCAACGTGATCATCCTGCGGGCGTTCTTCATGGACCTGCCCCAGGAGGTGATCGACAGCGCCCGGATCGACGGTGCCGGTGACGTCGCCGTGCTGTTCCGGATCGTCCTGCCGCTGAGCAGAGCGGTACTCGCGGTCATCGGGTTGTTCTACGCGGTGGCGTACTGGAACGCGTTCTTCAACGCCCTGCTCTACCTGAACGACACCGCGAAGTGGCCTTTGCCGCTCGTGCTGCGGACGTATGTGGTCAACCAGACCCAGCTCGGCGTCGACCAGCTCGGCTCGGCCGGCGCGGCACTGCCGCCCCAGGAGGCGATCCAGATGGCCATCCTGGTGCTCTCCGTCGTCCCCGTCCTCGTCGTCTATCCCTTCGTGCAGCGACACTTCACGAAGGGCGTCCTGATCGGCGCGGTCAAGGGCTGAAAAATCGCTCCTCCTCCCCCGAATCCCGCAGCGCCTCATGGAGCCTCGATGACCAGTGATCCGCCGATCGGCCGCCGACAGTTTCTGACCGGTGCGCTCGGCAGTGCCGCCTTGATCGCCACCCCTGCCCTGCTCGCCGGCTGCGGCGACGGCGGCGCCCCCGCGGGCGACGACCGGAACCGGGCGAGCAACTCGGCCACGCTGCCGAGCTACCTCCCGTACACCGGGGTCAGCCCGGATCTGAAGGGCAACCGGCAAGGGCTGCTGGACGCCTTCCTGAGCTACCCCGAGCCGCCGGTGCGGGCCACCGACGGCCCGCCCGGCGACGGCGGTGAGCTCTCCGCCTTCGTCCTGACCAACTCGCCGGTACCGCCGGCGGTCGGGCAGAACCCGTTCTGGCAGGAGATGAACCGCCGGCTCGGCGTCAACCTGCGGTTGACCATCGTGCCCAACGCCGACATGCCGACCAAGTTCGCCACCCTGGTCGCCGGGGACGACCTGCCGGACATCATCGTGCCGGCGCTGTACACCCCGAACGGCCTACCCGCCGGTACGGCGAACCTGCCGGCCTGGCTCGCCGCCAAGTGCCAGGATCTCAGCCCGTACCTGAGCGGCGACGCGGTGCGGGAGTACCCGTTCCTGGCGAACCTGCCGACCGACGCCTGGCGGGACTGCCGCTACAACGGCGGCATCTACGGCCTGCCGGTGCCCCGGGGCATCGGCGGCACCCTGATGATGCGCCGCGACGACCTGTTCACGCAGCTCGACGCCGACCCCCAGCCGGGCAGCTTCGCCGAGTTCCGGGACCTCTGCCGCCAGGTCACCGACGCCCGGGCGAACCGCTGGGCGCTGGCCCAGGCTCCGCTGGACTTCGTCCGGCAGATGCTCGGCAACCCGTGGCGGTGGAAGCTGGAGGGCGGCCAGCTGGTCAGCGCGTACGAGCGGGAGGAGTTCGGCCAGGCGCTCGCCGACACCGCCCGGCTGGTCAAGGACGGCGTGGTGCATCCGGACAGCTTCAGCAACAACGCGCCGACGAAGAAGTGGTTCAACGCGGGCAGCGCCCTGATGATCGCGGACCGGTACACCGCGTGGCCGCAGTTCTTCGCGGAGAACATCGCCGGGCCGGACTTCGACATCGGCGGGATGCGGCCGCCCCGGCACGGCGGTGGCGGGTTCGCGGCCACCTGGCAGGCGCAGGCGACCAACAACTTCACCGCGTTCAGGAAGGCCAACGAGGGCCGGATCCGGGCACTGCTGAGGGTCTGCAACTGGCTGGCCGCGCCGTTCGGCACCGAGGAGTGGCTGCTGCGCCGGTACGGCGTCGCCGGGGTGCACTACCGGATGCGGCAGGGCGGGCCGGAGCTGACCCAGGCCGGGGTGACCCAGACGGTGCTCGGGATCCGCTACATCGTGGACGCGCCCGACGTGATCTTCGTGCCCGGTGCGGCGGAGGCGACCCGCAAGTCGTACGAGTACCAGAAGTCGATCATTCCGACGGCGGTGAAGGATCCCACCCTCGGGCTCTTCTCCGACACCTGGTCCCGGCGCTCCGGCCAGCTCGGCACCATCGTCAACGACGCCCAGATGGACATCCTCAGCGGGCGCAAGCCGGTCTCGGCCTGGGGCGAGGTGCTCAAGCAGTGGCGGAGCACCGGCGGCGACCGGGTCCGGGCCGAGTTCGAGGAGGCGATCGCCAACAGCAGCGACTGAACCTTCTTCAACCTGAACCGCGCGGCGCTCACACACCGCGTCCGACCTCGCGCTCCGACGGACCGCAAGGGGAGGTTGAAAAAGGTCCACTGACCCGCCCCGGCCCGGGCGGTAGGCGGGCGGGCCGGCACGGTGGTCTCCCGCCTCCGGATCGCGCGCTCTTGACCGGATATCGATGGCTGTCTAGATTTCCTTTCCGGAACGGTTCCGACGAGTTTCGCAGGCACCCGGTCATGCCCACCCTCTTACGGTCCGGAGCGCGAAATGAGCAGGTTCACCAGTCCCCCCGACCCACCGGCTTCCGTCCACGGCCGACGCACCAGCCCGAAGGCCTGGCGAACGCTGCTGTCGCTCACCCTCGCCGTGGCGGCCGCACCCGCCCTCGGCCCCTCCTCGGCCACGGCCGGTGGGCACGGCGGCGAAGCCAGGCAGGATCGGGCGGGCTTCGTCTCCCCCCGGTCGAAGCCGGGCAGCCTGCCGCTGGTCGAACGCGGTCGGGCCGCGACGCTGGTGGTCAGCGCCAGCGACCACCCCGGCGTGGTCCGCGCCGTCGGTGACCTGCGCGGCGACGTCGAGCGGGTCACCGGGGTACGCCCGGCGCTACACACCGACCGGGTCCCGGGACGCGGCGAGGTCGTGCTGGTCGGCACCATCGGGAAGAGCCCGCTGATCGACGGGCTGATCGCCGCCCGGAAGCTCGACGTACGCGGCGTCGCCGGCCGGTGGGAGACCTCGGTCCAGCAGATCGTCGCCAACCCGTTGCCCGGGGTCCGCCGTGCCTTCGTGATCGCCGGCAGCGACCAGCGCGGCACCATCTTCGGGACGTACGAGGTGTCGAAGCAGATCGGCGTCTCGCCCTGGTACTGGTGGGACGACGTGCCGGCCCGACACAGCGCCGAGTTGCACCTGCTGCCGGGCCGGCACAGCCAGGGCACCCCGGCGGTGAAGTACCGGGGCTTCTTCATCAACGACGAGAACCCGGCGCTGGGCACCTGGGCGCCGAACTTCTTCGGCCCCGGGCTGGCTCCCGGCTATCAGGGCGGCCTCAACCGGCACTTCTACGCCAAGGTCTTCGAGACCATGCTCCGGCTGAAGGCGAACTACCTCTGGCCGGCGGTCTGGGGCCGCGCCTTCGCCGAGGACGACCCGGCCAACCACGCCACCGCGAAGGAGTACGGCGTGGTGATGGGCACCTCGCACGAGGCGCCGATGATGCGCGGCATCGAGGAGTGGAACCGGCACGCCCGGGGCGGCACGGACCCGTACGGCGGCAACGGCGAGTGGAGTTTCCGGCGCAACTCGGCGGCGCTGCAGGAGTACTGGCGGGACGGCATCGAGCGGATGACGGAGCAGGACTTCGAGGGCGTGGTCACGCTCGGCATGCGCGGCAACGGCGACGTGAGCCTGCCCGACGGCGACGGCATCGAGCTGATGGAGAGCATCATCGCCGCCCAGCGGCAGATCCTCGCCGAGGAAAGCGGCCGCGAACTCCCCGACATCCCGCAGGTCTTCACGCTCTACAAGGAGGTGCAGCGCTACTGGGACCGGGGCATGCGCCCGCCGGACGACGTCACCGTGGTCTTCTGCGACGACAACTGGGGCAACCTGCGGAGGCTGCCGGACCAGAGCCTGCCGGCCCGCCCCGGCGGGTACGGCATGTATTACCACTTCGACTACGTCGGCGGCGGCCGCAACTACAAGTGGGTCGACACGATCAACCTGGCCAGTACCTGGGAGCAGCTCCACCTGAGCTACCGCTACGGAGTGGACCGGCTCTGGGTGGTCAACGTCGGCGACATGAAGAACGAGGAGCTGCCGCTCCAGCTCTTCCTCGACTACGCCTGGGATCCGGACGCCATCCCGATCGAGCGGCTCGACGACTGGCAGCGGGCGTACGCGGCGCAGAACTTCCCCGACCGGTACGCCGCCGAGATCGGCGAGATCCTGCACGAGTACGGCCGGCTCCAGGCGCGGCGCAAGCCGGAGCTGTTGAACCGCCGGATCACCCTGGACCCGGCGAAGGACCCGGCGACCGACTCCTCGGCGGTGGTCTACACCGACGACAACCCGTACAGCCTGACCGCCTACCAGGAGATGCGCCGGGTGGTGCGGGAGTGGGCCGAGCTGGCCGACCGGGCCGGGCGGGTCCGGGCGCGGCTTCCGGACAGCTACGACGACGCCTACTACCAGCTCGTCCACTACCAGGTGGCGGCGACGGCGAACCTCTACGCGCTGCGTGAGGCGCAGTTCACCAACCTGCTCTACGCCGCGCAGGGCCGGGCCGCCACCAACGCGATGGCCGACCTCGCGCAGCGGTACTTCGACACCGACCAGGCGATGTCCGACTACTACAACAACACGCTGGCCGGCGGGAAGTGGCGGGGCTTCCAGACCCAACCCAAGATCGGGTACGGCGACGTCGAGCGGTACGGCCCGAACGCGCCGTGGCAGCAGCCCGAGCTCAACCACCAGGCGCTGCCGGACGCCTTCTACCCGCACCTGCGCCGGATCGAGCTGCCGGCCACCGCCGAGTTGGGCGTCGCGATCGACGGCTCGGAGAAGTACTGGCCGGCCGAGTCCGGACCGGCGGTGCTGCCGACGTTCAGCCCGTACCAGAGCCAGCCGGGGCAGTACCTGGAGATCTTCAACCGGGGTTCGGTGCCGTTCGACTACACGGTCCGGGCCGGCGCGCCCTGGTTGAGGCTCAGCCGGACGGCGGGCCGGGTCACCGACCAGGTCCGGATCGAGGTCCGGGTCGACTGGCGGCACGCGCCGCACGGCGACACGACGGTGCCGATCACGGTCACCGGCCCGGGCGGCGAGAGCGTCGTGGTGCGGGCCAGGGTGGACAATCCGCGGGGTCTGCGCCCGAGGGGGCACGTCGAGGCGAACGGTTACGTGTCGATCCCGGCCGGGCACTACACCCGGGCGGTGCACGGCGGCGGGGTGCACTGGAAGCGGATTCCGGACCTCGGCCGTACCGGCGACGGGCTGACGCCGTTCCCGGTCACCGCGGCCAGCCGGACACCCGGCGACAGCAGCCCGCGCCTGGAGTACGAGCTGACGCTGACCTCGGCCGGCCCGGTGAAGGTGTCGGCGTACCTGTCGCCGCGCAACAACGTGCTGCCGACCGAGGGGCTGCGCTACGCCGTCTCGATCGACGGCGCCGCTCCGCAGGTCGTCAACGTCACCACCGCCACCGGCGCGAACGACACCTCGATGAACCGGCAGTGGGAGCGGAACACCTCGCAGAACGTCAACGTCACCACGACCACGCACCCCGTCGACGGGCCGGGGGTGCACACCCTGAAGTTCTGGATGGTCGACCCGACCGTGGTGGTGCAGCACCTGGTGGTGGAGACCGCCGAGCTGCCGTACAGCTATCTCGGTCCGCCGGAGAGCCGGCGGACCGGCCGCTGAGACCGCGGGCGGTCGCGAGGCCGCGCCATCGGTGTTCACCCCGGCCCGGACGGGTCGGGGTGAACCGGCCGACATATTGAAACTTTTCAACTCCGACGGCACGACGGACGCGCTCGAACCCAGAGAGGGATGCCCATGCGCCGAAGCCAACGCCCACGGTTCGCCGCCACCGCCCTGACCGCGCTGAGTCTGGTCGCCGCCGCCTGCGGTGCGCCGGAGGCCGCCGGGCCCGGCCCGACCGGGGGTGCGGTGCCGGACAAACCCGGCTCGCCGGTCGTACTGAACATCCTCGACGTCGCCGGCAACCTGCAACTCACCCAGTCGATGATCGACGACTTCGTCGCGAAGAACTCCGACACGGTCTCCAGGGTGACGTACTCGAAGTCGCCCTCGCCGGAACTGGTCGGCAAGGTCAAGGCGCAGCAGGACGCCAACCGGGTCGAGATCGACCTGGTGCTGACCGGGGTGGACGGGCTCGCCGCCGGCATCGACCAGGACCTCTGGACTCCGCTGCTGCCCACCCACGCCGACCGGCTGCCGGGGATGGCGAACTACCTGCCGGGCGCGGCGGCGATGCAGGAACTCGCCGGCGACCACGGGGTGACGATCACCTACTACCCGTCCGGGCCGCTGATCGAATACCTGCCGTCGAAGGTGCCGAACCCGCCGACCACGGCCCAGGGGCTGCTCGACTACGCCAGGGCCAATCCCGGCGCGGTGCAGTACGCCCGCCCGTCCAACTCCGGCCCCGGCCGCACCTTCCTGATGGGATTGCCGTACCTGCTCGGCGACTCGAACCCGAAGGACCCGGTCAACGGCTGGGCGAAGACCTGGGCCTACCTGGCCGAGCTGAACAAGTACGTCCGGCTCTACCCGTCCGGAACCGGCGAGACGATGAAGAACCTGGCCAACGGGTCGGCGAAGATCATCGTCACGACCACCGGCTGGGACATCAATCCGAGGGTGCTGGGCACCGTGCCCGAGGAGGCCAGGATCGGCACGCTGGACGGCTTCCACTGGGTCACCGACGCGCACTACGCGGTCGTGCCCAAGGGGGTCTCGACGGACAAGCAGGCCGCCATCCTGGCCCTGCTGAACCACATGCTGACGCCGGAGCAGCAGGCCAAGGCGTACGACCAGGGCTACTTCTACCCGGGCCCGGCGATCAGGGACGTGCCGCTGTCGATGGCGCCGCAGGCCAGCCGGGACGCGATCGAGAGGTACGGCCGCCCGGAGTACGAGCAACTGATCGCGAACAACCCGCTGGAGGTGCCGCTGGACGCCAAGGCACTGGTCGAGGCGTTCAGCCGGTGGGACCGCGAGATCGGCGGCGCCAAGGTGCGCAAGTGAGTGCGAGGAGTGAGCCGGGTCTGCGAGCCCCGCAGTCACGAACGGAAGACGTACCAGTGAGTGCGAGGAGTGAGCCGGGTCTGCGAGCCCCGCAGTCACGAACGGAAGACGTACCAGTGAGTGCGAGTGCGAGGAGCTTCGTCGAGTTGCGGCTGGACGGCGTGACGCGGAGCTTCGCCGGCCAGGACGCGCTGACCGACCTGCACCTGACGGTCCGGCGCGGAGAGTTCATCGCCCTGCTCGGCCCCTCCGGCTGCGGCAAGTCCACCGCGCTGAACTGCCTCGCCGGTCTGCTCCCGCTGACCCGGGGCAGCATCTGGGCCGACCAGAGCCGGCTCGACACCGTACCGGCCGAGAAGCGCGGCTTCGGCATGGTGTTCCAGAACTACGCCCTCTTCCCGCACATGTCGGTACGCCGCAACGTCGCGTTCGGCCTCCAGATGCGCCGGTTGCCCCGGGCCGAGATCCGGCGGCGCACCGAGGAGGCCATCCGGCTGGTCCGGCTGGAGGAGCACGCCGGCAAGCTGCCCGGGCAGCTCTCCGGCGGACAACAGCAGCGGGTCGCCATCGCCCGGGCGGTGGTGCTGGAGCCCGTGCTGGTCCTGATGGACGAGCCGCTGTCCAACCTGGACGCGAAGCTGCGGCTGGAGATGCGTACCGAGATCCGCCGGCTGCACCAGTCGCTCGGGCTGACGACGGTCTACGTCACCCACGACCAGGAGGAGGCGCTCTCCCTGGCCGACCGGTTGGTGGTGCTCCGCGAGGGCCGGGTGCAGCAGGTCGGCACCCCGGAGGAGTTGCACACCCGACCGGCGAACTGGCACGTCGCCGACTTCATGGGCTACCGCAACCTGCTGCGGTTGCGGGCCGAGCGGGGCGGCGGCCCGGACGAGGTGGTGGTGACCGGCCAGGGCCTGCGGCTGGCCGGCACCCCGGTCGGGCCGGTGCCGCCCGGTGCCGAGGTGGTCGCCGGGGTGCGCCCGGAGGACCTGCGGATAACCGGGCCGACCGACGGTGTACCGGCCGTCGTGGAGGTGGTCGAATACCAGGGGCGGGAGGTGGCGGTCGAGGCACGTACCGCCGAGGGGGTGCAGTTCAACCTCCGTACCGACCAGCGTCCGGTGCCGGGCGACCCGATCGGGATCGGGGTGGATCCGGCCCGGCTGCTGGTCTTCCCGCTGGACGGACCGGCCGCCGGAGGCTCCCGGTGAGCGCCACCGCGAGTCCACCCCGGGCCGGCGAGCGGCCGGCCGAGCCGCGTCCGCCGGGCGGGACCCGGGTGGCGTTGCGGCACCGGCTGGCCGAGCGTGGCATCGACAAGCAGCTCCTGCTGCTCGTCCCGGCCGCGCTCTTCGTCCTGGTGCTCTTCATCTATCCCTTCGGATACGGCGCCGGGTTGTCGTTCCAGCCGACCGAGGGCGGTCCGTTCGCGGCGTACCAGGAGTTCTTCTCCGATCCGTACCAGCGGGACACCA
This sequence comes from Plantactinospora sp. B6F1, assembly GCF_040120695.1. Taxonomy (NCBI): domain Bacteria; kingdom Bacillati; phylum Actinomycetota; class Actinomycetes; order Micromonosporales; family Micromonosporaceae; genus Plantactinospora; species Plantactinospora sp. B6F1. The sequence continues at coordinate 56,945 of NZ_JBEEAC010000027.1, forward strand.
TCTGGACGACGCTGAAGCTGGCCCTGCCGGCGGCCCTGCTCAACGTCGCCGCGTCGGTGCCGATCGCGTACCGGATGCGGGGGCGGTTCCGGGGAAAGCGGCTGCTCACCACCGTCCTGGTGGTGCCGATCACCCTCGGCACGGTGCTCACCGCGCAGGGGCTGCTCAACTTCCTCGGCCCCACCGGATGGTTCAACCGGATCCTGCTGGGCGTCGGGCTGGCCGACGAACCGGTCCGGCTGACCAACAACTACTGGGGCGTGTTCTTCTCCATCGTCATCACCGGCTTCCCGTTCGCCTTCCTGCTGGTGCTGTCGTACCTGTCGGGCATCGACCCGACCCTGGAGCGGGCCGCCGCCACCCTCGGCGCCGGTTGGTGGCAGCGGTTCCGCCGGATCACCCTGCCGCTGCTGGCACCCGGGCTGGCCACCACGTTCTGCCTCACCTTCGTGCTGGCGTTCAGCGTCTTCCCGTCGGCGATCCTGGTCGGTGATCCGGCCGGTACCACCAGGGTGATCTCGATCGCCGCTTACGAGGCCGCGTACGTCCGGTACGACTATCCGCTGGCCGCCGCCATCGCGATGCTGATGGGGCTGGTCGAGCTGCTGGTGATCGCGGCCGTGCTCGGCTGGCGGACCCTGCTCTACACCGGATCGACGGCGGCAGGGAAGGGCTGATGGGCTCGGTGACGATCCCGGCGCCTCGCCGGCGCCGCCTGGTCGCCCGGCCGGCGGCCTGGCTGATCTGGGGCGTGGTGGCGTTCTTCTTCGTCAACCTGGCCGGTGTGATCGGCTCGGTGCTGGTCAGCTCCTTCGGCGACCGCTGGTACGACAGCTGGCTGCCGCAGGGCTACACCACCGGATGGTACGGGCAGGCGTGGCAGGAGTTCGGCCTGTTCCAGGTGCTGGTGGTGACCCTGGAGGTGTCGCTGCTGGTGGTCGGCATCTCGGTGCTGATCGGGGTGCCGGCCGCGTACGTGCTGGCCCGCCGCTCCTTCCCCGGCCGGCGACTGCTCTACCTGCTGTTCCTGCTGCCGATCCTGATGCCGCCGATCACCTACGGCATCCCGCTGGCCACGGTGCTCTACAAGTACGGTTTCGCCGGGCACCTCTCCGGGGTGGTACTGGCCAACCTGGTGCCGTCGGTGCCGTTCGTGATCCTCACGATGACCCCGTTCATCGAGCAGATCGACCCGGCGGTGGAGCGGGCCGCCCGGATGTGCGGGGCGGGCACCCGGCAGATCTTCGTCCGGATCCTCGCCCCGCTGCTCACCCCGGGCATCCTGGCCGCCTCGATCCTGGTGCTGGTGCGGACGGTCGGGATGTTCGAGTTGACCTTCCTCACCGCCGGCCCGGACTCGCAGACCCTGGTGGTGGCGTTGTACTACTCGATGTCGGCGGCCGGTATCCGGGCCCAGCAGTCCATCGACGCGATGGCGGTCATGTACACCACGATGATGCTGGTGCTGCTGGTGATCGCGCTGCGGTTCGTCAATCCGACCCAGCTCGTCGCCCGGGTCAGGGAGGACGTCTGAGGTACCGCGACGGTCAGTCCCGGAACATCCCGGCGAGCACCTCCGCGGTCCGGGCCGGGTTGGTGGCGACGAAGTAGTGGTCCCCGGGCACCATGTGCAGGCTGGCGATCCGGTCGACGGGAATCCGCGCGGTCACCGCGTCCCGGGTGCAGAGCCCGTCGTCGGTGCCGAGCAGCACGTGCACGGCCCGGGACCGTACGCCCTGGAAACCGTCCGGGGCGAGTGCGATGTCCCGGCGGAACCGGGGCAGCAGCAGTCGGGTGATCTCCTCCGGGGTGAGCCCGCTGGTCGGCAGCAGCCCGGTGCTGCGTAGCCCGGCCAGCAGCGTCTCGTCGTCGTCGGAGACCAGCGCCGACCGCTGCGCGCCGGGCACCATCGGCGGGGCGGAGAGCACCACCTGGGTGCCGTCCAGCCCGTCCCCGGCAGCGTCGGCCACCGCGGCGGCCAGCACCGCACCGAGACTGTGTCCGAACAGCACCGCCCCGTCCGACAGGTACGGCGTGCCCGCCCGCCACCAGGCGTCGGCCGCGTCGACGATGGTGGCGCCGTCGGAGTAGGTCGCCTCGCCGGCCACCACCCGCCACGAGCCGGGCAGGTGTCGGGCGAGCCGGGTGAACGCCCCGGAGGAGCCGCCCGCGTACGGGATGCAGATCAGGGTCCGGCCGGGGCCGTCGCGCAGTACCCGCATCCGGACCGCCGCCGGCCCGTTGGCCCGGTTCCGGAGGTGGAACCGGGCGAGCTTGCCGGTCGAGGTGGTCGGCAACGCCTCGACCACCTCGACGACGGCGGGGCGCTTGTGCGGCGGCAGCCCGGCCCGGAACGCCGCCCGGGCCGCCCGGCGCAGCGTCCCCGGGTCGACGCCGGCGGCCGGCACCAGATAGGCGACCGCCTGTTCCAGCCCGGCCCGGTCCCGGCCGCCGACCACCGCGCACTGGGCGAGGCCGTCGAGGTCCCGGACCGCCGCCTCGACGTCGAGCGGCGAGACCTTGTAGCCACCGATGTTGATCAGGTCGTCGTGCCGGCAGAGGTACCGCAGCTCGCCGTCCGGCTCCCGCCGGACGATGTCGCCGGTGTACGCCCCGCCGTCGGCGAAGGTCCGCGCCGCCGACTCGGGACGGTCCAGGTATCCGGCGGCCACCGACGGGCCGGCCACGTGCAGCCGCCCCTCGGTCCCGTCCGGCACGAGCCGGCCGATGTCGTCCCGGACGGTCACCGTGGTGCCGGGTACCGGCCGGCCGGTCGAGCCGGGCTGGCTACCCCGGGTGGCGAGCACGATGTGCAACACCTCGGTCGCGCCCAGGCCGTTGACCAGCGGCACCCCGAATGTCGCGGTGAAGTCGGCGCACAGCGACGCCGGGAGGTGCTCCCCGGCCGAGACGGCGAGGCGCAGCGAGGTGAGGTCGGGTACGCCGGTCGGGTCCCTCGGGTCGCCCTGCCCGGCCCGGTCGAGCAGCGCGGCGTAGACCCGGGGCACCGCACAGAGCACGGTCGGGCGCTGCCGGGCGATCGTCGCGGCCAGCCGGTAGACGTCCGGCGGTCCCTGGTTGAGCAGTACCCCGGCGCCGGCGGCGAGCGGAAAGATCAGCGAGTTGCCGAAGCCGTACCCGAAGGAGAGCTTGGCGGTGGAGAGCACCAGGTCGTCGGGGCCGAGGTCGAGGATCCGGCCGAAGCCCTCCAGCACCCCGGTCACGCCGGTCCCGGTGTGTAGTACCCCCTTCGGCCTGCCGGTGCTGCCCGAGGTGTACTGGATCACCACCACCTCGGACGGCGGCTGGCTCACCGGCGGCGGTGACGGTGGTGCGCCCGGGACCAGCCACTCCGGGCCGCCCCGGGGCAGTGCGAGGCCGGCCCGGTCCGCCCGGGCGCCGCCCGCCTCGTCGGCGTGCAGGAATCCGGCCCGGCAGTCCTCGGCGATGAACCCGAGTTCCGTCTCGGTCAGCATCGGGCTGACCGGTACCGCCACCGCACCCCGCCACCACAGTGCCAGGATCGCCACCGCGGTCGGCAGGTCGTCGTCGGCCACCACCAGACCCCGGGTGCCGGGGCCGACCCCCGCCTCGGCCAGCCGCGCCGCGTAGCCGCGTGCCGCCCGGTACAGCTCCGTGTAGCTGAGCTGCCCGCCCGCGCCGGTCAGGTAGGCGACCCGCTCGCCCCGACCGGACGCGAGCGCTCGCCCCACCAGCCGCTCGACGAGGTTGGCGCTCCCCATGATGAGACCTCCAGGATGGCTGCGTTGCCAGATGGTTCGATCGCGAGCGCGAGCAGGCTGGCCGGGGCCGGGGCGCTGGCGCAGTACGCGACGGCGCAGGCCGCCGCCAGCAGGCCGCCGGCCGCCCCGAAGTCGCCGAGCGACCGTTCCAGGTGCCAGACCGGTCGGCCGCCGACCACGGCGAGTGCCTCGGCCAGCTCGGTGTCCACGGTGGAGACGATGGTGCCGACCGTTCCGGCCGGGGTACCGCCGGCCGCCGCGTCCCGCTCGGAGGCGCGGCGGACGGACGGTGCACCGGCGGACGGTCCGGCCGCACTGCCCGATCCCGCGGGGCGGGCGGCGCGGACCAGGGCGCGGCACTGGGCCGCCAGGTCGGAGCGGTCGAGGGTGATCCGGTGGAACCGCCCCAGCCGGATGCCCGGCTCATCGTCCCGGCACGGCGACACCGCCAGGCAGGCGGCGCCCTCGGCCGCGACGAAGCCGTCGGCGAGCCCGGGCAGAGTCCACCGGCTCACCGTCGCCGAACCGCCGACCAGGGCCCGGGCCGCCTCGCCGTCGGCGAGCAGCCGGGTCGCCTCGACCAGGGCGGTCAGGCCGGCCGCCGTACCGCCGGTCGTCGTCTCGTTCGGCCCGTCGAGTCCGAGCCGGATGGAGACGGTCGCGGCCGGCCCGTTGAACGCCGAGGCGGGACCGAGGGTCGGGCTGGTCAGCCCCGGGTCCAGGGTGGCGGCCTCGACGCAGAGGGCGGCGTACTCGGCCAGTCCCGCACTCGAACTGGCCCAGAGCACCGCGGCCGGACCGGTCTGGACGGGGTCGTCCGGCGACGTCGCGAGCCACGGGTCGGGCGGATGGTCGGGCGGGGTTGGATATGCCTCGGCGGCGGCGGCCAGCGCGAGCAGGGACTCGGCGGGGACGGCCCGCAGGCCCCGCCCGGCGACGGCGGTCGGGATCCGGGGCGGAACCGGGGCGTGCGTCCGCCGGTCGAGCGGGGCGAGGTCGGTGTCCGGGGCGGTGAAGCGGCGTACCGGCGCCGGCGGCAGGGGTGCGCCGTCGACCACCCGGGCCAGCTCCGCCGCGTCGGCCACGCCGGGCAGCCGCAGCCCCAGGCCGCGTACGGCCAGACAGGCGTCAACCGGCGGCACGGTCGGCCTTTCCGAGCAGTACGGTCGAGACGCCGCCGCCGAAGCCGAACGCCTGGCTCAGCACGACCCCGACCGGAGCCGGCCGGCCGGCCGGCTCGACCAGGTCGATGCCGCCGCAGGCCGGGTCGGGTTCGATCAGGGTGACGTTGCCCGGCACCAGGTCGGCGCCGAGCGCGTGCACCGCGACGATCGCCTCCAGGACGGCGGCGGCCCCCTCGGCGTGCCCGAGCTGCCCCTTCACCGAGGAGACCACCGGTCGGCGGCGGCCGGCCAGCGCCTTGGCCACCGCCCGCGCCTCGATCCCGTCACTGGCCTGGGTGCCGGTGCCGTGTGCGCAGACCCAGTCGACGTCGTCGCTGGTCAGCCCGGCTCGGTCGAGGCAACCGTGGATGGTCGACACCAGGCCGTTGCCGTCCGGGTGCGGCTGGGTGGGGTTGTGCGCGTCGGCCGCGGCGGCGCAGCCGAGTAGCCGGGCCAGTGCCCGCCCGCCCCGGGCCGCCACCCGGTCGGCCCGCTCCAGGACCAGCACTCCGGCGCCCTCGCCCGGGATGGTGCCCCGGCGGTGCACGTCGAACGGTCGCACGGTGTCGACCGCGAGCGCGCGCAGCGAGGTGAACATGGCGAGGATCTCCAGGGAGAGTTCGGAGACGCCGCCGCAGACCGCTACGTCGACCTCGTCGGCCGCGACCGCCCGGGCTCCGGCGGCGATCGCGCTGTTTCCGGCCGCGCAGCCGGGTGCGAACAGCGCCGTCGGGCCGGTTACCGTGACCACCTCGCGCAGGATGTCCAGCAGTGTGTCCGGCCGGGCCCAGCCCTGGCCCGGCACGTCGAGCCGACGCGTCCCGATCCCCCGGTCCAGGATCGGCCGGGTGGCCATCACGGTGCCGGCGAAGACGCCCAACCGGTGCGCCCGGCTCCGTTCCGGCACTCCGGCGTTCCGGAGCGCCTCCAGTGCGGCGACCGCGAGGAACCGGGCGGCCAGGGATTCGTGGCCGGGAACCATCGCGTCGAGGTCCACGACCGCGCCGGCCGGCACCTCGGCGCCGCATCGGGCCGGGTAGCGGGACATGTCGAACCGGGCCACCGGGCCGGTCAGCACCCGCCGCTCGGTCACCGCCGTCCAGAGCGCGTCCGCGCCGAGGCCGGCGGCGGAGACCGCACCGACTCCGGAGATCACCACGGCCGGGCGTCCGGGCCGGGTCCGGTCACGGGCCAACGGAGATGCCCCGATCCCGGAGTACGGCGAGGGTGTCACCGAAGTCCTGGAGTCCGGCCGCCTCCTCGTCGGTCAGCCGTACGCCGAGCTGCCGCTCGATCCGCACGACGAATTCGACCTTCTGCACGGAGTCGATTCCGAGATCCTCGTAGAAGGCCGCGCCCTCGGTGATCTCGTCCGGGTCGACCTCGAAGATCTCCGCCGCCAGGTCCCGCAGAACGGCGGTCGACACCCTGTCTCGCTGCGCCAAGTCCGGCTCCCTTCCCGATCACCGCTCGCCACGTTTCGTGGAACTTGCGGGTGGGCTCACAGTGAAGTTTTCCAGGAAGGAAACGACGCGGGAATCGCTGGAGATGCGACCGAATAGCTTGTTCACGCCAACCGAACAGCTCGTTACCGCAACCCGATCAGGTCGGCAGGGAACGGAAAACTTCATATCGTCACCGGACGATCTTTCGGCGTCGGATGATGGCCGGTTCGGCGGCAGACATTGTCGTTGATCACTCGCAGCTGATCGGATTCATGTCGGCATGGGCAGCAGCGCCACCGGACCGGCGTCGATACCGATCCGGAGCAGGGCGTACGGACGGCGGCGCCGGTCCACCCCGCCGGAGTAGTCGGGCTGGCGGTGGAGCTGGTTGGCGGTGACGTAGAGGTACCCGTCGGCGCCAACGGACAGGGTGTCCGGCCAGAGCAGGCGCGGGTCGTGTACCACGGTCTCGAACCGGCCGTCCGGGTGCCGGCGCAGGATGGCGTTCTGCTCGTAGGCGGTGAGGTAGAGCCGGCCCGCGTCGTCGCTCTCCAGACCGTCGGAGCCGGACCCCTTGTCGCCCTCGTCGCGGACCGTCGCCGCCACCTCTGCGTCGTCCAGGGACCGGTCGACGAGTGCGTCCACCGAGACGCTGAAGAGCCGGCGGGAGGCGAGCGGGCAGTAGTAGAGGCGGCTGCCGTCGGCCGAGATCGCGATCCCGTCGGAGCCCATGGCGACCGGGCTCGGCGGCCCGTCTGGTGGGCAGACCAGGAACGGCCGCCCCTCGACCAGGGGACGGAAGGTGGTCAGCGGTTCGGCCTTGGTGGAGGGATGGTCGTGCAGCCGGCGCCAGGCCGTCCCGCTGGCCAGGTCCACCACCACGATCCCGTTCGGGCCGGAGGTGGACGAGTCGGTGATGAACGCCGCGCCGGCTGAGCGGCGGCGCAGGTCGAACCGGACGTCGTTGAGATACGAGGTGGGCAGCGCCACGTCGGCGGAGAAGACGATCGTCTGGGTGACCAGGTCGGTGTCGAGGTCGACGCAGACCAGCTTGGGACCACCGTGGCGGGTCGGCTGGAACTTCGGGCTGCCGGTGTCGAGGATCCAGAGCCGGTCGGTCGGGTCGACGACGACGCTCTGCACCGAGACCAAGGAGCCGGCGTCGTCGTCGCCGGCCGGATTGTTCCAGTCCCGATCCGGATAGGGCACGCAGGTGCCCTCGCGCAGTTCGGCGACGGTGGCGTCGACCTGGTCTCCCCAGCGCGGGAAGTTGACGAAGATCCTTCCCTGCCGGGAGACGGTCACCCCGGTCGGCATGGCACCGGAGAAGGTGTGCACCGTCTCCAGTCGGCCGAGCGGCTCGTCGCTGGTCAGTTCGTCGCTCATCCGCACCCCCCGTGGCCCGCCCGCACACCGGCCGGTCGAGCCGGCGACCGGCTCGACCACCCCGCCACTGTAAGCCGAACTACTGGGCTGAATGCTTGAATAGCCGGATTTACCTGGACATCACCGGACCAGTCGCCACCGAATCGAAGGACACAGCCGCACATCGATGTAGAAGTCTTTCCAAGAGGGCTCGTGATTGGTTAAATACCTTCAACTTTCGCCCGCCTGCGCCGAAGGACTCTTCGATGAAGACCGGATACGTACGAAGCCTGGCCAGCCTTGCCGCGGCCGCGCTCGCCGCCCCGATCCTGCTGACGGCCACCCCCGCCAGCGCCGCGACGGTAACCGTCGACAACGCCAGCGCCGACCGCTTCACCGCCAGCGCCAACTGGGGCACCTCCACCTGGTCCGCCGACCGGCAGGGCCCCGACTACCGGTACGCCACCCCCGACACCACCGCCAGCGACGCCGCCTGGTTCAAGGTCGACGTGCCCAGCGCCGGCAGCTACCTGGTCGAGGTCTTCTACCCGGCCGACCCCGGCTACAACAACGCCACCCCGTTCGTCGTCGCCACGACCAGCGGCAACCAGACCGTCCCGGTCAACCAGCGGGTCAACGGCGGCCAGTGGGTCAGCCTCGGCACCTTCTCGCTCGCCGCCGGGGACTACAACGCGGTCGGGGTCAGCCGGTGGACCAGCGGCACCGGATACGTCGTCGCCGACGCGGTCCGGATCACCACCGCCACCGATGGCGGCACCAGCTTCTCGTTGCCGCTGCCCCGGACCGCGCTGCCGCGCAGCGAGTACGACGACCCGCACCACGACTACGCGGCGATCGACCTGCCGGTGCCGACCGGTACGGCCGCGTACGCCGTCCGGGCCGGCACCGTGGTCCGGATCGACGACAGCAGCTGTGGCCGGGGCATCAACCTGACCGGCACCGACGGGGCGATCTACACATACTGCCACTTCTCCGCCTGGTCGGTGTCGACCGGTGCCACCGTCACCGCCGGGCAGCGGATCGGCTCGACCGGCAACACCGGCAACTCGACCGGTCCGCACCTGCACTTCGGCATCCGGACCGGCAGCACCCGCCGCTGCCCGCAGCCCTTCCTGCTCGCCCTCTACGACGGCGTCACCCCGCCCGCCGCCAGCAGCCTGCCCACCAGCGGCTGCAGCTACTGAACCAGGGGGCAAGGGCCCCGGCTCCACAGTTCCCGGTGGAGCCGGGGCCCTTGCCCGACCGGCACACCCCCGCAGGGTCGCGGGCGACCGGCACGTCCCTTCAGCGTTCTGGGGCGACCGGCACATCCCTTCAGCGTTTGCGGGCTACCAGCACGTCCCGGACGATCGCCTGGTCGACCCGGTGGGTGAACTCCAGGTACGGGCCGTCGGCCAGCACCTCCAGGCCGGCATCGGCGAGGATCTCGGCCGCGGTGTCCCGGCGGGCCACCTGGGTGTTCCAGGCGATGCCGAGCGCCCCACCGGGCCGGAGCAGCTCGACCCAGACCGGCACCGCCTCGGCGAGCAGCGCGAGCGGACTCCGGGCCAGCCCTCGGCCGGCGCTGCGGCTACCGTGCTGTACGCCGTACGGGGCGTCGGTCACCAACAGGTCCTGGGTGCCGGGCCGGAAGAACTCGGCACTGCGGACGGTGTCCGCCTGTACCACGTGCAGCCGCTGGGTCAGGCCCGCCCGGTAGGACTCCTTGTCGGCGGCGAGGTCGACCTGCAACCGCCGGGCCACCACCTGCCGGTTGCGGCGTACCGGCCCGAACTCGGCCCGGTGCTTCACCCGCTTGCGTTTCAACCAGGTCTGGATGTACGTCGCGTACGCCTCGAAGTCCGTCCGGTCGTGGTCCACCCCCGCGGCGTCGTACCCGTACATCAGCCCCTGGTTCAGGGTGGTGCCCCGGCCGCAGAGCGGGTCGAGCACCCGGAACTTGCGGTCCAGCATCTGCGGGGCGAAGTCCGAGGCGAGCATCGTCACGTTGAGCAGCAGCTTGGTGAACTGCTCGTTCGTCTTGCCCGGATACTTCGGGATGGTCAGCAGGTCGTCGTCGAACCGGTCCAGCCGGCGCAGCTCGATTGGCCGGAGCAGCCCGTCGACGACCTCGAACAACACGTAGACCGACGACAGGTTGGCCAGGTACGCGACGTCACGCCCGTCGAGCTGGTCGGCGGTGAAGGTGACGTAGCGGACGCCCCCGAACACGGTCTCGGTGATGTCGTGCAGCCGGCCGCCGAGTACGGCCCGGTCGAAGATCGCCAATTCGGCCCGGGTCAGCGTCACCGAGGCGTCCGCGTAGACCCGGTTCGACGACGGGGAGATCAACAATGCGTACTGGCTCATCTGTCCTTCCGGCGGTTCGCACGCTCGACCGGTAGATGGTAGACGGCGGCAAGGCCCGGGACCCGCTCCGGGCGGTGCTGTTCCCCCAGCACCGCCCGGTGGTCGGGCGTGCCGTCAGGCGTGGTCGCGCCAGATCTTCCGCAGCGGCTCGATCCCGGCCGCCGGGTCGAGGTTGAGCACCACGGCACCGAGTCGGTAGGTGTACCGGTCGGTGGGCTCCCAGTAGATGCCGGGCCGGTCGTCGGCGGCCCGGAACTCCACGTACGCCTGCAACGCGCCGCTGCGGGCCAGCTGGGTCACCTCGCCGGAAAGCTCCGCCACCCCGCTGTACCGGTCGATGACGCCCTCGGAGATCTGGGTCCGGTGGTCGTCCGGTGACCCGCCCGGCAGCCCACGGGGCGCACCGGAGTTGTAGAAGTAGCCGATCCAGTCGCCGCCCTGGCAACGCACGACGGCTCGGAACTTCTCGTCGGGCATCGCCAGCCCGGTCTCGTCCCGGTGCCGCGCCGCGTCGTCGAGGCGCTCGCACCCGTCGGCGGCGCTGACGAACCGTCCCGCGAACTCGCGCAGGTCGTCGTCGCCGCCGAAGGCGCGTCCGGGTGCGGCGGCCCGCCACCAGGTCACGCCGCCGACGGCGGCCAGCACCAGCACCGCCGCCGCGGCGGCGACGGCCACCACGACCCGGCGGCGTCGCCGCGGCCCGATCGGGCCGGCACCCCGCGACGGCACGGACGCAGCGGGCGGACCCGGCACCGGCGCGGACGCACCGGGCGACGGTGACACCCGCGCGGACGCACCGGGCGGCGCGGTGGCCCCGGCGGGCATCGGCGCGGGCGCCTCCGGCGGAGTCACCCTGGCGTGCGGCTCCGCCGCCACGGCGGGGCCGGCGACGCCCGGTGGCTCGCCGGTCGTCGTCGCCGGCAGGTGCAACCCACCCTCGGCCACGACGAACTCCGGTTGCTCGATCGCGACCGGCGCCATCCCCGACCGCTGGTGCAGCAACGTCGCCACCAGTGGGATCCGGGTCGATCCGCCGACCAGGAAGACGGCGCAGACCCGCACCTGGTGATCCCGGTGGTAGCCGTCGAGGGTCTCCACGGCCAACCGGACCGCTCGGGTCAGCACCGGTCGGGCCGCCTGTTCGAACTCCTCCCGGGTCACGTGCACGTCGCGGTTGAGGATGGGCAGGTGGACCGAGGCCGTCGGCTGGCGGGAGAGCATCTCCTTGGCCGCCTTGGCGTCGTCCCAGAAGAGCCGGAAGTCGCGGAGGTCCTCCGGTCCGGCCGGAACGGTCAGCCGACGCCAGCGTTCCGGATCGCCCGCCGCCACGGCGGCGCCGATCCGCTCCACCACGATCGCGTCCAGGTCCACCCCGCCGAACGCGTCCAGGCCGCCGGTCGTCACCGTCTCGAAGGAGCGGGGCGTGCGGCGTACGACGCTCACGTCGAAGGTGCCGGCGCCCAGGTCGAAAACCATGATGGCCTGGCCCGGCGCGAGTTGCCGCCCGAGCACCCGGACGAAGTACGCGGCGGCGGCGGACGGCTCGTCCACCAGCCCGATCCGGGGCAGCCCGGCGAGAGCGGCGGCCGAGTGCAGCACCTGCCGGCGGGCCGGCCCCCAGGTCGCCGGGTGGGTGACCGTCACCGTCGCCGGCGCCTGCCCGGCCGCCCGGACCGCCTCGGCGTAGACCCGCCGCAAACCGGCCGCGACCAGCTCGGCGATCGGGTACGCCCGCTCGCCGAGCAGCAACTCACCCGCGTCGACCATCCGCTTCGGGTTTGGTTCGTACCGGGACGGGTCGATCCGCGCGCTGCGCTCCGCGTCCCGCCCCACGAGTATCCGGCCGTCGGGAGTGGCGAAGACCGCGGAGGAGAGCAGCGGCGAGCCGTCGAACACCAGTGGCCGGACCCGGCCGTCCGGCCACCGCAGCATGCCGACGGTGTGTGAGGTCCCGTAGTCGACAGAGAGCGCGAAGCTGAGGGCCGTCACGGCACCGGAGTTTACGAGACGCGGCGGACTCAGGGTCGCCGCAGTACGCCGCCGTACTCGTAGAACCGGGTCTCGTCCGCGCCCTTGCCGAGGTACGGCCGTAGCGCCTCGTCGACCGGCGCCAGTGGCGGCTGGCTCGGGTCCGGGCGCCAGTTCTTGACGTTGACCAGCCCTGGCTCGACCGGCTCGAAGTCGCGGACGAACTCCGCCACCTCGTCGACCATCCGGTTCTTCCAGGTGATGCCCATCTTCTCCACCATCGCGTTGCCGGCGTCCACCCCGGCCCGGTCGGTGCCGGCCAGTTGCGAGTAGCCCAGATAGCTGTCCGGGGCCATCGTCTCGCGCAGCACCGCGAGCAGGTGGTGGATCTTGTCGTCGTCCACGATGGAGTGGGTGACGGAGAGCAGCAGCACCCCGACCGGCCGGGAGAAGTCGAGCATCTCGCGGACGTCGGAGTCGGCGAGGATCTGCTCCGGTTCGGTGACGTCGGCGGCGATCACCCGGGTCGTCTCGTCGTTGGCCAACAGGGCGCGCCCGTGCGCCAGCACGATCGGGTCGACGTCGACGTAGATCACCCGGGCGCCGGGCTGGAACTCCTGCGCCACCTGGTGCACGTTCGCCTGGGTCGGCAGCCCGCTGCCGAGGTCGAGGAACTGCCGGATGCCCAGGTCGCGGGCCATGAACCGGACCACCCGGTAGAGGAAGAGCCGGTTCTCCCGGGTGACGTCCAGGCTGGCCGGGTACTGCGAGTTGACGAACTGGACGGCCGCCCGGTCCGCCGGGAAGTTGTCCTTGCCGCCAAGCGAGTAGTCGTACATCCGGGCCGAGGTCGGGACGTCGATCGGGAAGGCGGGGTAGCCTCCGTCCTGGGGCGCGGTCACGTGATCAGCTCTCCGTACATCTCAAGGGGACGGAGCACCAGAGTAGCGCTCCGTCGACCCTCCCCTGGGAGCGATCCCAGAGGGAGCCGCTCTCAGCGGCCGCAGCCCACCCGGTTCGTCGCCAGGGCGATGTCGTCCAGCCAGAGGTCGAAGTGGTCCGGTGTCGGGCCACCCTGGTAGAGCTGCCAGCCGATCTTCACCGTGTCGGCGCGGGGCAGGACGAAGTCGACCGGGTTGCCGCCGTGCTCGGTGGTGCTCACCGTCATCTCCGGCTGGGCGATCCCGTCGATCCAGACCGCGATCCGGTTGTCGGTGGCGTCCCACTGCCACTCGAAGCACTGCCAGCGGTCCTCCACGGTGGGCGCGGACTCGCGCCAGTTCGTCCAGTCGCCGGTCGGGCCGCCGTCGGCGCCGACGCCCCAGTACGACCCGCCCAGCGGTGGCGCCCACTGGCCGCCGATCGGCCGGACGATCTCGGCGCTGCCCGGACCGGTCGCCTCGACCAGGGTGAAGTGCGCCCAGTCGGGTGCGGTCGGGAAGGCGTCCACCTTCAGCCGCATCCGGCCGTAGAAGCTGTTGCCCGGTGCGGCGAAGTCGTCGACCTTGAGAAAGGCCCGGCCGTTCCCCTCGGTGTGCACCCGCAGCACCTTGTCGCGCCGGTGCCGCTCGACCGTCAGCATCCCGTCCTTGGTGTCGATGCCCCAGGCCAGCGAGGCGGCGCCGCCGGTGGGCAGCCGCTCGAAGTCCTCGCAGAACAGCAGCTTACGGGGACCGCAGCCGGCGGGCCCGCCACCGTGCCCGGACGGGCCGCCGCCGGCCTGCGCGGCGCCGCCGCCGGCCATCACCGCGACGGTGGCGAGGAGGATCAGGGGGAACCGTTTCGTCAGCCGGACCATGGCGCAAGAGCATGACAGATATCGATGAATGGCGCCACCCGCCCCAACCGACACGCGTTGCCAGCGATCCATCGACATTGAAGATCTTCTTTGGTTTACTGGAGGGCCCCGGCCGCGCTCCGGTGCCCACCGCACCGCGCACACCCGCGCCCCACGCCGGCCGGCGGCACGTCCGGAGGTGTGTCATGAGCAGTGGGTCCGGATCGGACTCGCCCCCCGTCGACGCCCCACCCTGCGGGGTGTCCCGGCGCGGGATGTTGCACCGGACGGCGGTCGCGTCCGCCGGGCTGGCCGTCGGCGCGACGGCCGGGCCCGCGATCGGCGCCGGGCTGGCCGAGCCGGCCGGGGCGGCGCCGGCACCCGAGCCGGCCGGCGCGGCAACCGTCGAGATCACCCTGGTGGTCAACGGACGCACCGAGCGGCTGCGGCTCGACGCCCGGGTCACCCTGCTGGACGCGCTACGCGAGCGGCTCGGGCTGACCGGCTCCAAGAAGGGCTGCGACCGGGGGCAGTGCGGCGCCTGCACGGTGCACGTCGACGACCGCCGGGTGCTCTCCTGCCTGACCCTGGCCGCCACCACCGCGGGCCGCCGCGTCAGCACCGTGGAAGGGCTGGCCGACGGCGACCGGCTGCACCCGGTGCAGCAGGCGTTCATCGACTGCGACGCCTTCCAGTGTGGGTTCTGCACCTCCGGACAGATCATGTCGGCGGTGGCGCTGCTCGACGAGGGGCACGCCGGCTCGGACGAGGAGATCCGCGAGCACATGTCCGGCAACATCTGCCGCTGCGGGGCGTACGAGAACATCGTGGCCGCCGTCCGCACGGCCCGGCGCGGCGGGGCCGGACGATGAGGCCCTTCGGCTACACCAGCGCGCATAGCGTGGCGCAGGCGCTGGCCGGCGGCGGCGCCGGCACGGCCTACCTGGCCGGCGGCACCACCCTGGTGGACCTGATGAAGCTGGAGGTGATGACCCCGCGCCAGGTGGTGGAGATCAACCGCCTGCCGCTGCGCGGTGTCCACGTCGACCGGGACGGGCTGCACGTCGGTGCGCTGGAACGGATGAGCGAGGTCGCCGAACACCCGCTGGTGACCGGCGGATATCCGATGCTCGCCCAGGCCCTGCTGCGCAGCGCCTCGCCACAACTGCGCAACATGGCGAGCATCGGCGGCAACCTGCTGCAACGGGTCCGCTGCGGCTACTTCCGGGACACCGGCACCGGCTGCAACAAGCGCCGGCCCGGCTCCGGCTGCCCGGCGATCGGGGGTGAGAACCGAGGCCATGCCATCCTCGGCACCAGCGACTCCTGCGTCGCCACCCACCCCAGCGACCTGGCGGTAGCCCTGGTGGCGCTGGACGCGCGGGTCCGGCTGGTCGGCCGGGGCGGTACCCGGGACGTCCGGCTCGCCGACTTCTACCTGCTGCCCGGGGACACCCCGGACCGGGAGCACGACCTGCGGCCGGGCGAACTTGTCACCCGGGTCACCGTGCCGCCGCTGCCCTGGGCCAGGCGGTCGGGATACCTGAAGATCCGGGACCGGCAGTCGTACGAGTTCGCCCTCGCCTCGGCGGCGGTGGCGCTGGACCTGCGCGACGGCGTGGTCCGGGACGTACGGGTGGCGGTCGGCGGGGTCGGCACCCGGCCCTGGCGCCTGCCTGCGGTGGAGGACGCGCTACGCGGCGGAGCGGCCCGGCCGGAGGTGTTCGAGGCGGCCGCCGAGCTGGCGGTCCAGGGCGCCCGGCCCCTGGCGCACAACCGGTTCAAGATGACGCTGGTCCGGCGCACCATCGTGCGCGCCCTGACGAACCTGGTGGAGTCGCTATGAGCGGCGCGGCACGAACGGTCTCGGTCAACCGGGTCGACGGCCGGCTCAAGGTCACCGGCGGCGCGCGATACGCCGCCGACCAGCCGGTCGAGCGGCTCGCACACGGCTACCTGCTCCTCAGTACGGTCGCCCGGGGCACCATTCGGGCGATGGACGTGGCCGCCGCCGAAGCCTCCCCCGGCGTACTGGCGGTCTACACCCCGTTCCACCCGCTGCCGCTGGTCGGCACCGGCACGCCGTTCAGCGTCGGGCACAGTTGGCTGCCGTTGCAGGACGCCGAGCTGCGCTGGCACGGCCAGGCGATCGGGCTGGTGGTGGCGGAGACGTTCGAGCAGGCCCGGGACGCCGCCGCACTGGTCACCGCCGACTACGAGGTACGGCCGGCGGCCATCTCCTTCGCCGATGGCATCGCCGGGGCCACCGACCCGGGCCCGATCACGGGGGAGCCGGCCCGGCTGGAGTTCCTGGCCGACGGGGTCGGTTCGATCGACGAGGCGCTGGCGGCCAGCGAGGTGACCATCTCCGGCACCTACCAGCAGCCGGGCAAGCACCACAGCGCGATGGAGCCGCACTCCTGCGTCGCCGTCTGGCAGGACGGGGCGCTCACCCTGCACACCGGCACCCAGAGCGCGTCGCTGACCGTCGGCGCGATGGCGGCGGCGCTCGGCGTCGAGGCCGCCCGGGTCCGGGTGGTCAGCCCGCACGTCGGCGGCGGCTTCGGCAACAAGATCGCGACGTGGGCACATCCGCTGCTCGCCGCGGCCGCCGCGCGCACGCTGGGCCGGCCGGTCAAGGTCGTGCTGACCCGGGAGCAGACCTTCACGATCACCGGAAACCGCTCCGCCGTACGCCAGACGGTGCGCCTGGGCGCCCGCCGGGACGGCACCCTGGTCGCGCTCAAGCACCAGGTCTGGGCCAGCCAGTCCGCCTCCGGCGGCATCTTCGAGGGCTCGGCGCACGCCACCTCGCGCTATCTCTACAAGACGGAGAACCTGCACCTGGACCAGAAGATCGTCACGCTGGACGTGCCGCCGCCGACCTGGATGCGGGCGCCCGGCCAGGAGTCCGGCTCGTTCGCCGTGGAGACCGCGCTCGACGAACTCGCCGCCGAACTGCGGATGGACCCGGTCGAGCTGCGGCTGCGCAACTACGCCACGGTCTACCCGGGCCGGAACGTGCCGTGGTCCAGCAAGCACCTGGACGAGTGCTACCGGGTCGGCGCCCGGCGATTCGGCTGGGCCCGCCGCAACCCGACACCCGGAGCCGTCGTACGCGGCGAGTGGCTGGTCGGGATGGGGATGGCCACCGCCAACTATCCCGGCGAGCGGTTCCCGGCCTCGGTGACGGTCCGGTTCCAGCCCGACGGGGACGTCTCGGTGGCCAGCGCCACCGCCGACCTGGGCACCGGAATGTGGACCGTGCTGGCCGTGCTCGGCGCTGAGGCGCTCGGCCTGCCGGTCTCCCGGATCCGCAGCGACCTCGGCGACTCCAGCCTCGCCGCCAACATCGGCTCGTTCGGCTCGGCCTCCACCGCGAGTACCGGCCCGGCGGTGGCCGCCGCCGCGGAGGCCGCGACGAACGCGCTGATCACGCTCGCCGTGACCGACGAGCGGTCGCCCCTGCACGGCTTGCCCGCCGCCGACGTCCGGTACGACCGGGGTGATCTCGTCGCCCCGGACCGGCGGATCGGCTTCCCGGAGCTGTTGCGCGCGGTCGGATCGCCGGGCGTCGAGGCGACCGGCAGCGCGGGCCCGGGCCCGGAGCACCGTCAGCACGCCTTCACCTCGTTCGCCGCGCACTTCTGCGAGGTGCGGGTCAACCGGTGGACCGGCGAGCCCCGGCTGCACCGGATGACCACGGTGGTCGACGGTGGCAGGATCATCAACGCCAAGACCGCCCGCAGCCAGATCATCGGCGGGGTCATCTTCGGCATCGGCCACGCACTGCTGGAGGGCGCCGTCGTCGAGCCGGAGACGGGCCGGATCGCCAACGCCAACTTCGCCGACTACCTGCTGCCGGTGAACGCCGACATCCCGCCGATCGACGTGCACTTCCTGGACCACCCGGATCTGTTGTTCAACCCGCTCGGCGCGCGCGGGATCGGCGAACTCGGCACCGTCGGGGTCGCCGCCGCGATCGGCAACGCCGTCTACAACGCCACCGGGCGGCGGATCCGGGAGCTGCCGATCACGCTGGACAAGCTCCTCGACTGAGGTCGGCACCTCCGACCGGGACGGCGGCGGGCGCGACCAGCCGGCCGCCCGGTCGCCGCGCCATCCGTCACCTCGACCGCGAGGAGCAGGTACGGCCAGGCCGTCTGCCAAGATGGGACCGTCACACCCGACCGATGCACAGGGGGACGCCGGGTGACCTGGGCGGAGATGCTCGCTTACTGCCTTGCCAAGCCGGGCGCCTGGCAGGGCGAGCCGTGGGAGGGCGACGTGGTGGTCAAGGTCGGGCCGAGGATCTTCGCCTTTCTCGGCCAGGAGTCGCGGTCGAGCGTCGGCGTCAAGTGCGGCCCGAACCGGAAGGCGGTCGACGCCTCCCATTCCGCGATCGTCGCCAGGCTGCCGAAACGCGACCGCCCGACGGCCTGACAGCCCGCCGGACGCCACCCGGATCCTGCGGGGGTATCCACGGAAGGAGTCGAATGACCAAGCCCGCCATCACCGCCGGAGTCAACATCGCCATGAAGATCCCCAAGGCGCAGTACGAGGCCACGGTGGACTTCTACCGCGACACCCTTGGCTTCGAGGTCAAAGAGGAGGATGCCTCCTCCGCGCCGACCGTTTCGAGGACCCATTCGGTGCGGTTCGGTCCCAACATCCTCTGGCTCGACTGTGTCGACAACTACAGTCAGCCCGATCTGTGGCTGCAACTCCACACCGACGATCTGGACGCGGCGACAGGCAGGCTGGCCGACATCGGCATTCAGCCGTGTGACGAGGTGGAACCGCTGGAGAACCCCGGCTCCAGAACCCACTGGATCAAGAATCCGGCCGGTATCGTGCATCTGCTCGCGGAGTCCGACTGATTCCGGTCACCCATTTCCGACGGGCCTGGGTTACCGCACGCGACCGCCTTCGAGCAGGTCCTTGAGATTCTGGAAACTCCGGGGTGACGCCCTGCGGTACTGCCGCCGCACGAGTGGAAGAATCGGGACACCGACCCCGTGCCCCTCGAATTCGAGGGCGAAGGTGACCCGCGACCGGGCGCCGCCGTCGACCGGTTCGATCGTGATGCTGGCGTGGGCCCTGATCGGGCCGTCGATGCCGCGCGAGGCCCAGTGGTGCGGGAAGTCGCTCTCGGTGACCTCCTGAATCTGCCCGCGCTCCGCGCCCGCGATGTGACGGATCGTCGTGAACCGCGTCCCGACGCCGATCGGACCTTCCTGGTCCAGGTGCACACTGAGCACGTCCCGCTGCCATTCCGGGAATCGCGAGGGATCGGTCGCGTAGCCGAACACCGCGTCCGGTGGCCGCTCGATCTCGATCGTGGACAGGATTGCCGCCACAACGCCTCCTCGTTACCTTGGCTCGGTCTCGTCCGTCGGTGCTATGACGGCTGGCGGAGCGGAAAGGTAACCATGGACGATCAACGGCTGGCGGAGCGGTTCGAGGCGCATCGCGGTCATCTTCGCGCGGTGGCGTACCGGATGCTCGGCTCGCGGAGCGAGGCGGACGACGCCGTGCAGGAGGCCTGGCTCCGCCTCGCCCGCTCGGACGGGAGGGACGTCGAGAACCTCGGTGCCTGGTTGACCAGGGTGGTGGGGCGAGTGTGCCTGGACATGCTGCGCGCTCGTCGGGCGCGCCGGGAGGAACCGCTGGAGGCGTACGGGTCCGATCCGCTACCGGTCGACGAGGACGTACCCGACCCTGAGCGCACGGCGTTGCTGGCCGACTCGGTCGGCGTCGCGCTGCTCGTGGTGCTCGACACGCTGGCACCGGCCGAACGGATCGCGTTCGTGCTGCACGACATGTTCGCCGTACCGTTCGACGAGATCGCCACGATTCTCGGCCGCTCCTCGGGCGCGGCCAAGATGCTCGCCAGCCGGGCGCGTCGCCGGGTCCAGACGGCTCAGGTGCCCGACC
This sequence comes from Plantactinospora sp. B6F1, assembly GCF_040120695.1. NCBI lineage: Bacteria > Bacillati > Actinomycetota > Actinomycetes > Micromonosporales > Micromonosporaceae > Plantactinospora > Plantactinospora sp. B6F1. The sequence goes on from NZ_JBEEAC010000027.1 coordinate 76,713, forward strand.
CCGACTTCGCCCGCCAGCGCGAGATCGTCGAGGCGTTCCTCGCCGCGGCCCGCGGTGGTGACCTCGACACGCTGCTCTCGGTGCTCGACCCGGACGTCACGGCGAGGGCGGACGCCGGGTTGGTGCCCGAGGGGGCGGCGCAGCAGGTCCACGGCGCCCGGGACGTCGCGCGGCAGGCGCTCACCTTCACGCACCGCACTCCGCTCGCCCGGGTGGCCCGGGTCGGCGGGCAGGCGGCCATCGCCGTGGTCCCGAACGGGCGCCTCGCTATCGCGATGCTCTTCGCGGTGCGGGACGGACGGATCCGGACGATCGACATCCTCGGCGACCCCGCCCGACTGCGGGCACTGGAGGTCGTGATCCTGGAGTGATCCCCGGTGTTTCAACCCGGTGGTTCCTCGCTGTAGAGCCGGGTGACGGTCTCGGCGACGCAGCACGGCTTGCCGGCCCGTTCCGGTTCGACGGTGACCCGGGTGAGCACCTGCACCGCGCCGTCCGACACCGGCGCGACCTCGAGCAGCTCCGCGCCGACCCGGACCGCCTCACCGGTGCGCAGCGGCGCCGGGAACCGCACCCGGTTCAGCCCGTAGTTGATCGCCAGCCGGATCCCCTCGACCCGGTAGAGGTCGCGCACCAGCACCGGCAGCAGGGACAGCGTGAGAAAGCCGTGTGCGACCGTCGTCCCGTACGGGCCGGCGGCCGCGCGCTCCGGGTCGACGTGGATCCACTGGTGGTCACCGGTGGCGTCGGCGAACGCGTTCACCCGGTCCTGCTCGATCCGATGCCACGGGCCGGGGCCGAGCCGCTCGCCGACCGCCCCGGCGAGCTCGGTGAGCGAGGCGAACGTTCTCATTCCAGGTGGCCTCCGAGCTTCGTGTAACCGCGGAGCAGGTCCCGCGAGATGATCAGTCGTTGCATCTCGTCCGTGCCCTCGAAGATGCGCAGCAGCCGGACCTGTCGGTACCAGCGCTCGATCGGCAGTTCCCGGGTGTAACCCATGCCGCCGTGGATCTGCAGCACCCGGTCGACCACCCGGTTGACCATGCCCGCGCCGTAGAGCTTCGCCATCGAGGTGGCGTGCCGGGCGTCGTGTCCGGTGTCGACCGTCCAGGCGGCCCGGAGCACCAGCCAGCGGGCCGCCTCCAGCTCGGTCTCCGAGTCCGCGATCATCCACCCGATCGCCTGGTTGGCGCCGATCGGCCGGCCGAAGGTCTGCCGGGTGTTGGCGTACTCGATGGCCATCCCCAGGGCGCGTTCGGCGATGCCGAGGGCGTGCGACGGGATCAGGTATCGCCCCTTGCCGATCCAGCGCATGCCGAGGGCGAAGCCCTGGCCCAGCTCGCCGAGGACGTTGCGGTGCGGCACGCGTACGTCGTCGAAGACCAGCGACGCCGGTCCGCCCTCCCCCATCGTCTGGATGGGTTCGGACTTCCAGCCCATCGCCCGGTCGACCAGGAACGCGGTCGCTCCGCCGTCGTGCACCCCGCGATCCGGGTCGGTCACCGCGACGACGATGGCGAAGTCCGCCTCGTTGCCGTTGGTGATGAAGGTCTTCTCGCCGCTCAGCACCCAGTCGTCGCCGTCGCGCCTGGCCCGCAACCGGATGTTGGCCACGTCCGAGCCGGCCCCCGGCTCGGTGATGGCGAAGCAGGAGATCCGGTCACCCTGGATGGTGGGGATCAGGAACTCCTCCCGCTGGGCGGCGTCGGCCTCGAAGAGGATGTTGTCCGCCTCGCCCCCGAACCGGAACGGTACGAAGCTGCGTCCGGTCTCCGTCCAGATCAGCGACTGGGTGACGGCGGGCAGGGCCATCCCGCCGTACTCCTCGGGGGTGTCCAGGCCCCAGAAGCCGAACGCCTTCGCCTTGAGCTGGAGTTCCCGCAGCTCGTCGCGGCGCAGCCCGGGCTGGTGGGCCCGTTCCCGGCGCAGCACCTCCGACTCCAGCGGCATCACCTCGTTGCGGATGAAGGCCCGGGCGGTGTCCCGGATCGCCCGCTCCTCCTCACCGAGCGAGAAGTCCACGGTGTCGTCCTTCCGTCGGATCGGTGGGGTTAGTTCGCACCGCCGTTGACGTAGAGCGTCTGGCCGCTGACGTAGGAGGCGTCGTCGCTGGCCAGGAACGCGATCACCGCCGCGACCTCCTCGGGCTGGCCGACCCGGCGCAGCGGCGTCTGCTCGGCGAAGTACTTCTGGTGCTCGGCCGGGGTGGCGCCGACCCGCTCGGCGGTGGCCGCGGTCATCGCCGTGGCGATGTAGCCGGGGGCCACGGCGTTGACGTTGATGTTGAACGGGCCGAGTTCGATCGCGAGGGTGGCGGTGAGCCCCTGCACCCCGGCCTTGGCCGCCGCGTAGTTGACCTGGCCCCGGTTGCCGAGCGCGGAGCGGCTGCTCAGGTTGACGATCCTGCCGTACTTCGCCGGCACCATGTGCCGCTGTGCCGCCTGGCAGCAGTGGAACATGCTGGTCAGGTTGGTGGTGATCACCGCCTCCCAGTCGTCGGCCGGCATCTTGAACAGCAGGTTGTCCCGGGTGATCCCGGCGTTGTTCACCAGCACGTCGAGCCGGCCGTACGCCGCGACGACCTCGTCGAAGGTGGCCGACACCGCCGCGCTGTCGGTGACGTCGCAGCCGTACCCGCTGGCCTTCCCGCCGGCCTGGACGATCTCGTCGGCGGTCTGCCGCGCCCGGTCGGCGGCCAGGTCCAGGACGGCCACGGCGGCTCCCTCGGCGGCGAGCCGCCGGGCGGTGGCCGCACCGATCCCCTGGGCCGCCCCGGTGACGACGGCGACCCGGTCGGCGAATCTGCCCACGTTGCACTCCTCGCTGGGTGGATGCGGGTGACCTGGGAGGACTTCCGCGCGGGACGGGGCTCCCGGATCCCTGGGCCGGCGGGTGTCCCGGCCGTTGCCCGTTAAACTATCGCTGGAAGTTTTTCCCCGCCACCCCCGATCGGCGCGGGAGGCACACGAGTCCGGTCCGGCGGCGGATCGCGGCCACCGAGGAGGAGGACGACCGAGCATGCCCCGCCCCCGCCAGGCCCTGTTGAGCCGGCAGCGGATCGTCGACGCCGCAGCCGCGATCATCGACGCCGAGGGACTGGACGCGCTCTCCACCCGCCGACTCGCCACCACACTCGGGGTACGCGGTCCGTCACTCTACAACCACTTCGCGACCAAGGACGAGATCCTCGACGCGGTCGCCGACACCATCACGGCGAAGGTGGACGTCTCCTACTTCGCCACCCACGACTGGCGGGACGCCCTGCGGCTGTGGGGTCACTCCTACCGACGGGCGCTGGCCGCACACAGCAACATCGTGCCGTACCTGGCCCAGGGGCCGGGGCGGCGGCCGGCGGCGTTGGCCATGGCGGACGCCGTCTACGGCGGGCTGGTCAAGGCCGGTTGGCCACCGGCCCGGGCCACCCATATCGGCGCGCTGATGCGCTACTTCGTGACCGGTTCGGCGCTCGGGTCGTTCGCCCGGGGCTTCGTCGGGGATCCGCAGCTCTACACCGCCCGCTATCCACACCTCGGCCAGGCGCACCGGCTCGCCGAGCATCAGCGCAGCGTCGACGAGGGTGCGTTCGCGCTCGGCCTGGATGCCCTGATCGACGGGCTGGCCCGGACCTACGAGCGGATCGTCGGCCCGCTGCCACCGCCGCCGGCGCGCTGACCGGCCACCCTTCTCGGCGGTCTTCCCAGGCGGGCCAGACGCGCCAGCGACGGCGTCCGGACGGCTCCGCGGCGGCTTCTCGGCGGGGCGCGGCGGCAGCGGCTCCCGGCGGGTGCGGCGGTCAGCGGCGGCTCTCGGCGGTGGCAGCGGCTGCCGGCGGTGGCAGCGGCTCTCGGCGGCGGCTCCCGGCGGGTGCGGCGGTCAGCGGCGGCGCATGGCGTACCAAGCCGCGCCGGCCACCACGGCAGCAAGCGGCACCAGGCAGCAGACGAGGGTCAGTAGAAGATGCCACGGCTTGAGAGCGCCCATGCCCGGTGACCCTAACCGACGGGCACCGTGCCGCTCCGGCCGGCCACCGCCGGCCGGATCCGATCCGATCCGCGGACGGTCGGGTCAGCGGACGGTCGGGTCAGCGGCTGCCGGCCGCCGAGCCCTGGTGGGCGGTACGCAGCGCGGAGAGGAACGCCTCGACCGGCTGGGCGCCGGAGATGCCGTACCTGCGGTCGAGCACGAAGAACGGCACGCCGCTGGCACCGAACGCCCGGGCCTGCGCGATGTCGGCCTCGACGTCCTTGGCGTACTCGTCGCCGGCCAGCACCCGACGGGCCGCCTCGGCCGGTACCCCGACCTCGGTGGCGAGCCGGACCAGGGTCTCGGCGTCGTCGACGTTCTCCCCCTCGACCAGGTTCGCCCGCATCAGCCGCTCGTGCAGCTCGGTGCCGAGCCCGTACGGCCGGGCCAGGTGGGTCAGGCGGTGTGCGTCGAAGGTGTTGGCCATGATCGACCGGTCGAGGTGGTAGTCCAGTCCCTCCTCGGCGGCGAGCGAGGTCACGTGCTCCTGCATCGCGGCGACCTGGGCCGGCGAGGCGCCGAGCTTGGCCCGCAGGGCCTCCGGCACCGGCTGGGGCTTCCCCTTCGGGTACGACGGGTCGAGCTGGAAGCTTCGCCAGACGACCTCGACCTCGTCGGCGTGCGCGAACTGCCCGAGTGCCGTCTCCAGCCGTCGCTTCCCTAGGTAGCACCACGGGCAGACGATGTCGGACCACACTTCGAGTTGCACTGATCTTCTCCTCGGTTCTACCGGCAGGTTCCGTCCGCGCACACCGGGGCGTCCTCGTCGGCGGTGAGCATCACCAGACCCGGTACCGCCGGAAGCGGCGCCGGGTCTGTCGGCTCGTCACCTGGTTCGTCCGGTCCGGCGGGCGGTCGAGCGGCCGACCCGGCTGCCGCCAACTCCGCCTCCGGCCTGGTCAGACTCATCACGGCTCCCCTGTTGATCCCTGTTGGTAACCTACGCGCTCACCGAGCCCGGCCGCACCCGGCTGTGTTCAGGGCGACCCTCGACGGGGTGAGCCCGCGCGCACCGCGACGACATCCCCGCCGCCCGAGGGCTCGGGTCAGTCGCCCACCATCGCGATGTCGAGTTCGCGCAACTGCTCCGGGTCGGCGACCGCGTCCAGCGCGATGATCCGACCGTTGCCGACGACGAAGCTGATGGCGATCCGGACCCGCCCGCCGGCCACCACCACCGCACCCGGCGCGCCGTCGATGACGGCGGTCCGCGCGCCCTGGGCCCGGCCGGCGAAGAAGCCGGCGACCTGCTCCGCGCCGCGCAGTTCGGCGCGGCCGCCCAGCCGGGCGGCGACGCGGTCGGCCCGGATCACCACGTCCGGGTCGAGCAGGGCGAGCAGCGTGCTGACCTCGCCGCCGCGCGCGGCGGTGAGGAAGGCATCCACGATCTCGCGCTGGCGCGGCAGGTCCGCCTCCGGAGTGGCGGCCTCCGCCTGGATCCGGCGACGGGCCCGGCTGGCGAGCTGCCGGGCCGCGGCCGGGCTGCGCCCGACGATCGGGGCGATCTCGTCGTAGGAGACCGCGAAGAGGTCGTGCAGGACGAAGGCCAGCCGCTCGGCCGGGGTGAGGGTCTCCAGCACCACCAGCAGGGCCAGCCCGACCGAGTCGGCCAGCATCGCCTCGCGCTCCGGATCGGCCTGTTCGCCGGTCGCGACGGGTTCGACGGTACGGGCATCGAGCGGTTCCTCGCGGCGGGAGCCGCGCGACCGGAGCATGTCCAGGCAGATCCGGCCGACCACCGTGGTCAACCAGGCGCCGAGGTTGTCGACTCCGGTGGTGTCGGTCCGGCTCAGCCGTAGCCACGCCTCCTGGACCGCGTCGTCCGCCTCGGTCGACGACCCGAGCATCCGGTACGCCACGGCGCGCAACTGGGCCCGGTTCCGCTCGAACCGCTCGGCCAGCAGGTCCTTGTCACTCACGGTAGAGCCCTCACTTCGTCGTCCTTGTCCAAATTGTGAGCTATGCCACTTTTGTCACAGCATCGTCACCGGGATCGTCACTACAGCGACGGACGAGGACGGGCCGGCGTGACAACGACACCGCCCGAACTCAAGATCGCAAGGGAGACAGTCATGCAGGCACGGATCAACAACCCCGCCGCGCTCCTGCCGGAGGCGGTCAAGGCGGTCAACCTGCTCTACAAGGAGATCCACTCCGTCGGACTGCCGGCGTCCACGCTGGAACTCGTACACCTGCGGACCAGCCAGATCAACGGGTGCGGTGCGTGCGTGGACAGCGGCGCCCGGGCCGCGAAGAAGAACGGCGAGACCGACGAGCGACTCTTCGCGGTGGCGGCCTGGCGGGAGACGCCGTACTTCACCGACGCCGAGCGCGCGGCGTTGGCGCTCGCCGAGTCGGCCACCCGGCTGGCCGACCGGGCCGACGGCGTGCCGGACGAGATCTGGGCGGACGCGGCCAAGCACTTCGACGAACGGGAGTTGGCGGCCCTCGTACTCTGGATCGCCACCACCAACCTCTTCAACCGGATCAACGTCACCACCCGGCAGCCGGCCCCGCAGAACTGGGGCTGACCGCGCAATCGTCGATCCTGACCAGCATTCGCGGGTGGCGGCCGGGCCGCCACCCGCGAGGTCCTTTCCGAGCCCTTCCCGGCCCCCGTCCGACCCCCGAGATGGTCCGGAAGTTCTCCGTAACTTTCGGTCACGTCCCTCCGGATCTCGGGTACCCAGCGGTCATTCCGGCCGACGAGCCGCCGTCCCGACCGGTCAGTCAATACACTGACCTGCGGAAACAACCTCGGAGCGAATCGCTACCAGCAGACGGTTTCCGCAATATTTCCGGGAAGCGTTGACATGTGACCGGAACCCGACGAATACTGTCGCCATCGGCAGACCTCCACCACTGTCGATGGCTTACCACCACGTTCCGCTCCTCCGGTTGTCGACCGCGCGACGACCGGCCCACCACCACCGCGCCGTACGACGCTGGCGCCCGGTGCCCGTTACCGGGGGCTGACAGCCCTGCCGGGTCGTACCGCGCCGCTGGCCCCCGCCAGCCACCACGAGGAGGAAGCAGCTAGATGAACGACACGCACCACACCCCCACCAGATCGAGAAAACGCAGCATACGGCTGCTCTTCGGTGCAGCCTGCGCCGTGGTGCTGGCGGTCAGCGGCACCGCGCTGGCCCCCAACGCCTACGCCGAGGCTGACCGGCAAGTCTGCTCGAACACCACCGGCTCGCACAACGGGTTCTACTTCTCGTTCTGGAAGGACAGTGGCGACGCCTGCATGGTGTTGCGCGAGAACGGCCGGTACTCCAGCTCGTGGAGTAGGAGCACCAACAACTGGGTCGGCGGCAAGGGCTGGTCCAGCGGTAGCCGGCGGACGGTCAGCTACTCGGGCACCTACAACCCGGGCAACAACAACACCTACCTCGCCCTGTACGGATGGACGCGGAACCCGCTCATCGAGTACTACGTCGTGGAGAACTTCGGCAGCTACAACCCGAGCAGCGGCGCCACCCGGATGGGCACGGTGACCACCGACGGTGGCACCTACGACATCCTGCGCAGCCAGCGGGTCAACCAGCCGTCGATCGACGGCACCGCGACGTTCTACCAGTTCTGGAGCGTCCGCCAGCAGAAGCGCAGCAGCGGCACGATCACCTTCGGCAACCACATGGACGCCTGGGCGCGCGCCGGCCTGAACCTCGGTAGCAGCTGGGCCTACCAGGTCATGGCGACCGAGGGCTACCAGAGCCAGGGAAGCTCCGACATCACCGTCCGGGAAGGCGGCGGCGGGAACCCTGGCCCCGGCCCCACCACCGGCCCGACCAACCCGCCCGGTGGCAGCTGCAACGTCAGCGTGAGCCGTGCCGAGGAGTGGAACGACCGGTTCAACACGACCTTCTCGGTCAGCGGCACCAACAACTGGGTCGTCACCATCCGCACCAACGGCGGCCAGAGCCTGCAGAACAGCTGGAATGCCTCGATCAGCGGCAGCAGTGGCACGCTCACCGCCCGCCCGAACGGCAACGGCAACAACTTCGGGATCACGCTCTACAAGAACGGTAACAACACCACACCCACCGCGAGCTGCTCGACCGGCTAACCCTGGGTGGGGTGGGATGCGGTGCCGACAGTGTCTCGCGGCGCGGACTGACCCGAACACCTGAAGCATCGCCCCAGTGGCGGGGGGGGGGGGCGGCGCGGGCG
>NZ_JBEEAC010000028.1:0-76314 GCF_040120695.1 Plantactinospora sp. B6F1
GACATGATCAAAAAGACGCTCGAAGCGTACGAACGAGGCGACCTTCCCCACACGAATCCTCCGTGACACCGTCACGGACCGTCAAGCAACACGGCCCCTTGACAACCAATCCCCGATAGGGAATCAGACGTAGAGCTTGCGGAGTTCACGGGCGATGTCGGAGACCTCGGTCAGGGTGCCGCTGGCCACCGACATCACAAGAGCCTCTGCCTGATCAACATCGACATCCTGGATCGGCACCTCGTTGAGGGCCAGGAAAACACGCACCGCAGCCCAGGCGAGACGCTTGTTTCCATCGATCAGCGCGTGGTTCATGCAGATCGAGTGGAGCAGCGCGGCGGCCTTGCTCCAGATATCGGTGTAAGCCTCCTGGCCGAACGCCACGGTGGCCGGGCGAACCACCGCCGACGAGAGCAGGCCGAAATCACGGACCTGCGGCGTCTCGCCCAAGACGATCGAGGCGATCTCCATGAGGTCGTCGACCTCAAGATAGTTGGTCACTCTGCCAACCGTCGCAGCAGTTCGGCGTCGCGCTCGGCAACCTCCCGCGCAAGATCCCGCACCCGGGCACGGTGACTGCGGGCCGAGACGTACTCCTCGACCGCCACAACGATGGTGGCGTTCATCGACCGGTGCTCCTGCTCGGCGAGCTGCTTGAGCCGCTCATGCAACCCGTCAGGCAAATTGACAGTGGTGACCATATGGAAATCATACTGCTCATACACACGGGAATCACCTATCCCGAGGTCTTCGCGAGCCTTCAGGGCGCGGTCGCGCGACTCCTGGTGCGGGTCCGCCTCCGGCGGGCGGGCGGTGGAGCCCCAGCTGCGCCAGCCGGTCCCGGATCAACGGGGACGCGGCCGGAACCAGGTCCACACGCAGTAGCCGAGCCAGGCGACCGCGACCACCGCGCCGAGCGGCCGGAGGCGCAGCGCGTTCAGCGCGATCACCAGCGCCAGGACCAGCAGCCAGGGCAGGAACGCCTTCACCCGGTCCACCCGTTCGGCCTACCGGAACCGGCCACCACCGGTTGCTGTGTCATCGCAGGCTGCGCCAGTACCGGCTCGGGGGCGGCGGGCTGCGCCACGGTCGGCTCGGGCACGGGCGGCTGCGCCAGGGCCGGGGCCGCCGGCCGGAGCGGTGTCGACCCCGGCGGCTCGGCGGCCGGCGCGACGAGTTCCGGCCAGAGGGTCGCGGTCACCGACCGGGTACGCGCCAGCCGTTGCCGGGCCCGCGCGTGCCGCTCGGCCAGTACGGCGGCCAGGTACGCCCACTCGGGCAGGCACGGCGGTGGCGGTGGGGAGGTCACCGCCGCCACCTCCGCCCAGAGTGACCGGGTCAGTCGCCGCCGGGCGTCCCGGGTCAGCGTGGAGGTGCGACTGAGCAGTTGGCGTACGGCCAGCGCCAGCCCGTCGTCCAGCCGGGTCAGGTCCAGGGTCGCCGCCCAGCCGGCCAGCGGCGGGACCATCGTCGGCACGTAGCCGGTGCCGGCGGGGCTCCGGTCGTGGATGACCAGCGTGCCGGCGGCCAGGTCACCGAGCCGTCGACCCCGGGGGTCGGTGAGCATCACCGTCACCCCGACCGCCCAGGTCAGCAGCGGCAGCACCAGACCGGGCCACTCCACCGCGACGCCGACCAGGCTGCGGGTCAGCGCCTGCCGGAAACCGACCCGGCCACCGTCGGCGCGCACCACCCGCAGCCCGACGGCGAGCTTGCCGACCGTACGGCCGGAGTTGAGGGTCTCGAAGGCCACCGGATAGCCGACCAGGATCAGCACCACGCCGACGGTCTGCAACCCGCGCAGGGTCGCCGCGTCCAGCGCGCCGGGGCCGACGAACGCGGTGAGCAGGATCCCCGCCCCGATCACCATGATCACCGCCAGGGTGACCTGGGCCAGGATGTCGACGAGCAGCGCCAGTACCCGGGAACCGAGCCGGGCGGCCCGAATGTCCAGTTCGACCGCTTCGCCGCTGACCAGCCCGGCGTCCGCACCGTAACCGCCGGGGTGCGCCGGCCGGGCACGGGCGGACCTCGGTGGTTGCGCTGTCACCAGGACAGTGAACACTATGGTCGCGAACCCTGGGGGACTGAGTTGGATCTCGACGCGTACGCGGCGGAGCACGACCGGGAATGGCGGCGGCTGGCCGAGCTGACCGGGCGGCGCCGGCTCGACGCCGACGAGGCCGACGAGCTGATCGCGCTCTACCAGCGGGTCGCCACGCACCTGTCGGTGGTGCGCAGCCGGTCGCCCGACCCGGTGCTGGTCGCCCGGCTCTCCCAACTGGTGCTGGCCGCCCGGAGCCGGCTGGCCGGCAGGTCCGGGTTCTCCCTCGGCGCCGTCGGCCGGTTCGTCCGCACCGGCTTTCCGCTGGCGGTCTATCGGGCCTGGCCGTGGTGGACCGCGGTCGGCGTCGGGTTCGTCCTGGTCGCGGGCTTCTTGATGTACTGGACCGCCGGGCATCCGGAGACCGCCGCCGCGCTGATCGGCGACGAGGCCGCGGCCGAGGCGTTCGAGGCGCGCTTCGTCGGCTACTACAGCGAGTACGCCGCACCGAGCTTCGCCTTCCAGCTCTGGACCCACAACGCCTGGATCGCCGCCCGCTGCCTCGCCTCCGGCATCCTGGTCGTGCCGGTGTTCTACCTGCTCTGGCAGAACGCCCTCAACATCGGCGTGACCGGCGGGGTGCTCGCCGCCTACGACCGTACCGACGTCTTCTTCAGCATGATCACCCCGCACGGCCTGCTGGAGCTGACCGGGATCTTCGTGGCGGCCGGTGTCGGCCTGCGGATCGGCTGGGCCTGGATCGCGCCGCCGCCCGAGCTGACCCGGGGGCAGGCGGTCGCCCGGGCCGGCCGCTCCGGCGTGCTGGTCGCGGTCGGCCTGGTGGGGCTCTTCGCGGTCGCCGGCCTCATCGAGGCCTTCGTCACCCCGGCGGCGGTCCCCACCGGGATCCGGATCGGGATCGGCGTGCTCGCCTGGCTCGGCTTCCTCGGCTACGTGTGCTACTTCGGTCGTCGTGGTGCCAGGGCCGCTACCTGAGATCGAAGACGTGGACCATGTGTGGTGCGTCGATGAGGGTGTGCGGCGCCAGCGCGTGGTAGGCCCAGACGTGCACCCATGCGTTGCCGGTGCGGACCGTGAGCACCGTCTTGAACATCCCCGGCGCGAAGTAGGTGAACAGCAGGAAGACGACCGACAGGGCGGCGTTGCCCGGTGAGGTGAACACGGTCCACGCGTCCCAGACGTGCAGCGCGGTGTAGGTGAGACCCCCCAGGATCACGGTGGCCGCCGTCGACCCGGTCAGCCGCAGGAAGCGCGGCACCAGAATCGCGTAGATGAAGATCATCGCGGGTAGCACGGCGCCGGCCAGGTACAGCGTGAAGGTCAGGGTGGCCCCGAGCACGAGTTGGCCGGGCGCCAGGTCGAAGGTCTCCGGAGCGAGCACCGCGATCTGGACCAGGGATTCGATCAAGAGGACCACGCCGATGAGGGTGGCGTCGGCCCGACGGTTGCTCGAGCGAAGGTTGAGCGCCTCGGCGGAGTAGCGCCGCCGGAAGAACAGCAGCGGAACCACCGCGTAGACCACGAGATTGTAGGTTGCCCAGGCGATGGACTCGGCCGGGCTGACGTGGTCGTGCGTCCCGTAGATCGTGCCGGCCAGGTGAAGGCCGAAGGGGTGCCAACCGGCGAGTCGGGCGAGGACGAAGCCCAGTGCCAGCCCGGCAGCCCCGTAGGCGAGCAGGAACAGCGTCTCCCGGGCGGCCACCGACCGCTCCGGCGCACGGTCGGCCAGGTCGGGCAGCCTCCGGCCCCGGGTGAGCCAGTACGTCAGCACGGTGAGCAGGAGCACCTCCGCCAGAGCCAGGTTGGCGTCCATCAGGTGGCCAACCGGCGTGCGGGCCGCAGCGGCCGGCCAGTCGAACGGGAGTACGTCCCCCGCCACCGCGAGGACCGCCAGGTTGCCGGCGAGCCAGCCGACGGCGGTCAGTTGCACGCTGCGCCTGTGCAGCAGTGTCCCCGGGCCGTACCGGGGCGGACCTGGCGGCGGGTCGGTCGTGCGGGAGAGGACCATCATCCACCTCGAAATCTTTGTAGTATGACCGTGCTAGTTGGTCGGCGCAGACTAACACGACTGTGCTATAAAAGGTCAATGCCGAAGGTGGTGGATCCGACAGAGCGTCGACGGGAACTGGTCGAAGCCGTGTGGCGGGTGATCCGCCGAGACGGTCTTGAGCAAGCCTCGGTTCGCAACGTCGCCCGCGAGGCGGGACTGTCGATGGGTTCCCTCCGGCACTACTTCGCGAGCCAGTCCGAACTCATGGTGTTCGCGTTCCGGACGGTCATCGACCGGATCGAAGCCCGCCTGACCGGGCTGGCACCCGAGCCCGACCCCAGACGACGGGTGCAGCGGACCCTCGCCGAACTGCTCCCGCTCGACGAGGAACGGCGGTCGGAGAACGAGGTCTGGCTGGCCTTCACCTCCGGAGCCATGGCCGACCCCGCGCTTCGAGCCCTGCGGGACGAGGGATACGACGCCCTGCGAGCCGGCTGCCGAAGGATGATCAGCGACCTGTCCGCCGCCGGCCTCGCCCCGACCGACATACCAGCCGAGACCGAACGCCTACATGCCATGTTGGACGGCCTCGCCGTCCATGCGGCCATGCGACCGGACATCCATACCGCCGAGTCGCTGGTCGCCGCCGTCGCGCATCATCTCGACGCCCTGGCGGCGCAACGCTGCCCGCGAGGAAGCTGAACCCGCCGGGCACTCCCGCCCTCAGCCCTCCGGCGCCCTGGCCGCTGCCCGAGGTGACCGGCAGGTCGCGATCAGAGCTGGCCGAGGGCCTTGAGCCGCAGGTAGGTGTCGGTCACCATCGGCGCCAACCGGTCGGCCGGGGCGTCGACCACGGTCACCCCGTGCCGGGCCAGCGCCGCGCGCACCCGGTCACGGTCGCCCAGCGCCCGCCAGGCCGCGGCCGTCGCGTACGCGTCCTGGACGGTCTCCGGTGACCGGGTGGTGAGGTCGGTCAGCACCGGGTCGTGCACCGACGCCACGATCACCCGGTGCCGGGTGGCCAACCGGGGCAGTACCGGCAGCAGCCCCTCACCGAGGGCGCCCGGCTCCAGGGCGGTGAAGAGCACCACCACCGATCGCCGGCGCTCCCGCCGGAGGATCTCCCCGGCGACCAGTTCGAAGTCGGTCTCCACCAGGGTCGGCTGGAGCGGGGCGAGCACGTCGACCATCCGGGCCAGCAGCGTCGACTGGGCACCCCCGGTCAGCGCGACCCGGACCGCGTCGTCCACGGCCAGCAGGTCCACCCGGTCACCGGCCCGGGCGGCCAGCGCCGCCAGCAGCAGCGCGGCGTCGATGGCGGCATCCAGCCGGGGCTCGTCGCCGACCCGCACCGCCGAGGTGCGCCCGGTGTCGAGTACGCAGACCACCCGCCGGTCGCGCTCCGGTCGCCAGGTCCGGACCAGTACGTCGGCCCGCCGGGCACTGGCCCGCCAGTCGACCGAGCGCACGTCGTCGCCGATCACGTACTCCCGCAGCGTGTCGAACTCGGTACCCTGGCCCCGCCCCCGGGCCACCTCGGTGCCGTCGATGACCCGCAGCCGGGCCAGCTTCTCCGGCAGGTGCCGGCGGGACTCGAACCGGGGCAGCACCCGCAGGGTCCACGGCGGGGTCGGCGGCCGCTCCCTCCGCTGCCGGAACGCCAGCCCCAGCGGCCCGTACGAGCGCAGCGTCAGCCGCAGCGCCGGCCGGTCGCCGCGCCGGGTCGGGGTCAGCCGGCTGGGCAGCTCCACCCGGGCACCCGGCTCGACGCGCACCTTCGGGGCGCCAGGAAAGTCGAACCGGGCCCCGGCGGACGGCACCCAGGCGTCCCGGACCAGCCCGCGCAGCGGCCGGCCCGAGGTGTTGTGCAGCCACACCGAGACCGTGGCGGTGTCGCCGAGCCGTACCGCCCGGTCGCCGTCCCTGCTCGCCTCGACCGCGTCCGGCGGGACGGCCAACCGCCAGTCCAGTACGGTCAGCGCCAGCACCACCCCGGACATCACCAGTACGCCGAGCCACGGCGCCGGCCAGAGCGGCAGGGTCAGCGCGCCCGCACCGAGCAGGGCCGCCGCCCGTGGCGTCATCGTGGCGTCGGCACGGTGCCGAGCACCGCGTCCAGCACCGACCGGGTGGTGACGCCCTCCAGTTCGGCCTCCGGCCGCAGCCGCAGCCGGTGCCGCAGCGTCGGCCGGGCGATCGCCTTGACGTCGTCCGGGGTGACGTGGTCGCGCCCGGCCAGCCAGGCCCAGGCCTTCGCGGTGACCAGCAGCGCGATCGCGCCCCGGGGCGAGGCGCCGAGTTCCAGCGCGGGCGCCGTCCGGGTGGCCCGGCACAGGTCCACGATGTAGCCGAGCACGTTTTCGGCGACACCGACCCGGCTGACCCCCGTCTGGGCCAGCGCCAGGTCGGCCGCGCTCGCCACCGGGCGTACCCCGGCGGCGGCCAGCTCGCGCGGGTCGAAGCCGCCGTGGTGTGCCCGGAGTACGCCCAGCTCCTCGTCCCGGTTCGGCAGCGGCATCGTCAGTTGCAGCAGGAACCGGTCGAGCTGCGCCTCGGGCAGCGGATAGGTGCCCTCGTACTCCACCGGGTTCTGGGTGGCGGCCACGATGAACGGGTCCGGCAGCGGGCGCCGGTTCCCCTCCACCGAGACCTGCCGCTCCTCCATCACCTCCAGCAGCGCGGCCTGGGTCTTCGGCGGCGTCCGGTTGATCTCGTCGGCGAGGAGCAGGTTGGTGAAGACCGGTCCCTCCCGGAAGGTGAAGGCGGCGGTGCGCGGGTCGAAGATCAGCGAGCCGGTGACGTCGCCCGGCATCAGGTCCGGGGTGAACTGGAGCCGTTTGGACTCCAGGTCGAGAGCGGTCGCGATGGTCCGCACCAGCAGCGTCTTCGCCACCCCCGGCACGCCCTCCAGCAGCACGTGCCCCCGGCAGAGCAGCGCGATCACCATCCCGGTGACGACGGCGTCCTGCCCGACGACCGCCTTGGCGACCTCGGTCCGCAGCCGGTGCAGGGCGGCGCGGGCCCGGTCGGCCTCGGCCGGGGCGCCGCCCTGCGCCGGGACCGGGTACGGCGCGGCGGCGTGGCGCGGGTCGGTGGTTCCGGCGGGTCGGGTCACCAGGCTTCTCCTTCACTGGGGCGGTCGTGCCGGGGCTGGCCGGGCGGGGCGGTGTCGGGGGAGCCGGCCAGGTCGTCGAGTGCCCGGGCCAGGTCGAGTAGTTCCTGGTTGGTCTCCGGGGCCGGACCGTGGAGCAGGTCGTGCACCTCGGTCGCGCTCCGGCCGGTACGCGCGGCGACGACGGTGGCCACCTCGTCCGGCCCGGCGTCGGACGGCACGCCCCGGGACCGCGCCAGCCGGTGCAGCGCCGCCGCGCGCAGCGTCTCCGCCGCTGGCCCGTACGCCCGGGCCCGCTGGTAGAGCCGGCCGCGACCCCGCACCGTCTCGGCGGACGGGACGGTCACCGGCAGCGGCTCGGCGACCGGTGGCCCGAGCCGACGGGCCCGCCAGAGGACCAGCAGCAGCAGGGCCAGGGCGAGCTGCGCCAGCAGGGCCCAGAACCAGGGCGGGAAGGCGTCCCATAGCGGGTTGCGCCGCTCCGGCGGGGCTGCCTGGTCGTCCTGCCCGGATGGCGGCTGCGGTCGCTCGTCGTACTCCGGGGTGCGGTCCCGCTCCTCGAACTCGCCGTCGGGGTAACTGTCGGAGCCGTCCGGCGTCGACGTCCAGGGGTCCAACTCGTCGTCCCGCTGGTACGGCGGCGGTGGCTCCGGCCCGGCCAGGTCGAGCCAGACGACCCGGTCGTGGATGCCGAGCAGTCCGGCGGCGAGCGCGGCGTTGCCCCGCTCGGCTATCCGGTCGTTCCGGAACGGGTCGCTGGCGCCGATCACCACGACCTCGCTGCCGCGCCGATCCGTGGCCTCGCCGTCGCGCGGCTCGGTCCGGACCAACCCACCGGAGTAGCAGGAGTCGGTGCGGTCGGGCAGCCCGGGCGGGCTGGCGAACCGCTGCAGCAGCGCGGCGGCCCGCCCGGCCCTCGTCACCTCCGGCAGCGGGCAGGGCCGGTCGTCGGCGGCGGCCTCGACCGCGCCGGCCGCCCACCGCCGACCGGTGGCGACCAGCGGCAGTCCGGCGCCGTCCAGCACCCGCTGCGGCGGGTCCACCAGCACCACCCGGGCGCGGTCGGCCGGCTCGGCGAGGTACGGCAGGTACAGCGGGTGCACCAGGCCCGGCGAGGGGACGAAGAGGGTGAACCCCGGGCTTGTCGCCTGGATCAGCGCCCGGCGGGTACTGGTGAACCGTTCGACGACGACGCCCTCGGCGCGCAGCCGGTCGGCGAGTCGGCTCCCGCCCTCGTCGTCGACGTTGATTGGGGAGAGGAAGCCGGGGGAGCCGCGGTCGGGCTGGTCGATCGCCCGGGTGATCCCGGTGACGGCGAGCAGCACGGCGACGGCGCCGAGCGGGATCACGAGCCGGTGCCAGCGGCGTCGCCGGCGGCCCGTCCCGGACCGCGCCGGCGAACCGTGCGGTGCCGACGCCCCGGGGCCCTCCCGCGGATCGCCGGCCGCCACGGTCGGGCCGGGGGTGGGGGCGGTCGGGCCGGGGGCGGTCGCGCCCACGGTGGGCGTGGTCGGGTCGGGGGTGGTGGTCATCTCGGTGCCGTCCCGGGCCGGGCCGTCGGGTGGTGGTCCGGCTCCGGAGCGGTCCGGGCCGGCTCGGCGGGTCCTCCCGGCGCCGGGTGGTCCGTGCCGGCGAGGATCCGGCCCACCTCGGTGGCGAGCATCCGCATCCGGTCGTCGTGCTCGCGCCGGGCGGGACGCTCGGCGTACCAGAGGTCGGAGAAGACCTGGCCGGCCTCGGAGACCGGGTGGTCCACCTCGGGGCGGTTCCGGGCGGCCGCCGTCGCGAGTTCGGTGACGGTGAGCCCGGGGCGGTGTTCCAGCGCCCCATGGTCGACCAGTTCCCGGACCATCCCCCGGAACCGCTCGCGGGCCGCCTCGGCGTACCGGCCCTCGGCGGCCAACCGGTCGGCGAGGGCGACCAGCGTCCCGGCCGGTACGTCCGGCAGTTCCGGATCGTCGGCCGTCGCCTCCGGCTCGGGCCCGGTGGCCGGCGCCGGACCGGGCTGCCGCCGTCGCCGCCACCGGCGCAGGCGCCAGCGCGGCAGCCGCCGGGGCACCCAGGCGGGGTAGTGGAACCAGCCGAGCGCGACCAGCACGCCGGCCAGCACCAGGAGGAGCGCGACGAGGGGCAGCGGCAGACGGTCGCCGATCGCGGCCGTCGTCTCGGTCCACCAGCGGCTGAAACTCACCGGCGACCTGCCGGCGGAGTGAGCATGGCCGACCCGGTCCGCCGGGCCCGGTCGATGACGATGTCCAGCCCCTCGGTGCGGATCCGCGCCTCCAGGTAGACCACCGCGTCGATGCAGGCGAGCGCCGGATAGGCGACGCCGTTCGTCAGGGTCCAGACCGCCAGGCCGACCGGCAGGTGCCACTCCGCCGCGAGCAGTCCTGCCGAGTGCAGACCGGTGACGGCACCGACGGCGAGCCCGATCCGCAGCAGCCACCAGACCAGGTAACCGAGTATCCGTACCGCCGCCGCGCGGCCGCCGGTGCGCAGGGCGAGCGTGGCGGAGCGCCACAGCGCCCGGAACGGCCCGACCCGGTCCAGCACGATCGCTGGCGCCACGGAGCCGAGCAGCGCGAACCCGACCACCCAGAGCGGCATGATCAGGGACGCAACGAACATCACCGCACCGGCCAGCAGGGCGACGAGCAGCGCCACCGGCAGTCGGGCCCCGCGCGGGCGGAGCAGCCCGCGGGCCGGGGAGCCGGGATCGAGCAGGACCGTACCGGCCGCCCGGGCGGTCAGGTTGCCGAGCAGCGCGATGATCACTCCTTCGCAGGCGGCGCCGACCGCCAGCAGGAACCAGTACGCCGGCAGCCTGTCGAACGTCGGCAGGTAGGCCGGCGGGGTGGCCCCGGCGACCAGCCGCAGCGGGTACAGCAGGAGCTGTTCCAGCGCGGCCAGCACCAGGGCGACCGGCACCAGCACCCGGGCGTGGTCGCGGAGCAGCAGGACCGCCGAGTCGATCAGCTCACCGACGGTGAGCGGCCGCAGCGGCAGTACGGCGATCGGGGCGGCGTCGGGCAAACGTACTCCTGGCGGCTTCGGGACGGGCGGGGGGATACGCCGCAGCAGTCATGGTGTCACGTAGGCCCGTCCCGGGCCGAGCCGCTCGGCCGGTTCCCACGTCACGGTTCGGTGTGCGTCACCGAGGGCGGAGCTCCCGGGTTCCGCCCCTGGTTCCCGGGCGGTCGACCAGGGTAGGCTTCTGCGCTTCGTGCCCGGGGAGAGGGCCGGCGGTACGCCGCGCCGGGAGGCGGGACACCGCCGTGGAGCAGAGAGTGGAATATTAGTGTCATGAGAGCCCGGGTACTGGTCGTCGACGATGACCCCGCGCTGGCCGAGATGCTCGGCATCGTGTTGCGCAGCGAGGGGTTTCTGCCCTCGTTCGTCGCCGACGGAGAACGGGCACTGGCCGCGTTCCGGGAGAATCGGCCCGACATCGTCCTGCTCGACCTGATGCTGCCCGGAATGAGCGGCATCGACGTGGCCCGGGCGATCCGCTCCGAGTCGGGCATCCCGATCGTGATGTTGACGGCCAAGAGCGACACCGTCGACGTGGTGCTCGGGCTGGAGTCGGGCGCGGACGACTACGTGGTCAAGCCCTTCAAGCCCAAGGAACTGGTCGCCCGGATGCGGGCCCGGCTGCGCCGGGGCGAGGACGCCGCACCGGAGCTGCTGACCATCGGGCCGCCCGGCAACCAGATCAACATCGACGTGCCGGCGCACACCGTCAGCCGGGACGGCGAAGAGGTCAAGCTGACCCCGCTGGAGTTCGACCTGCTGGTGGCGCTGGCCCGCAAGCCGCGTCAGGTCTTCACCCGGGAGGTCCTGCTGGAGCAGGTCTGGGGTTACCGGCACGCCGCCGACACCCGGCTGGTCAACGTGCACGTGCAGCGGCTCCGCGCCAAGATCGAGCCGGATCCTGAGCGACCCGAGGTGATCCTGACGGTGCGGGGAGTCGGCTACAAGGCGGGCACCGGATAGCCTTGGGTGCACTGTGGCCCGCACCCTGACCTCGTCGTCCGCCATCCTCGCCCGTGCCGCCACGGCCGGGCGGCGGCTGCGGCGCGTCAGCTCGGTCCGGGTCGCGAGGGCGGTCACCGGTCTGCACCGCACCTGGCGGCGCTCGCTCCAGGTGCGGGTCGTCACCATCACCCTGGTCGCGTCGAGCCTGCTGGTCGGCGGATTCGCCTATCTGGTCGCCGACAACATCACCGAGATCGTGCTCGACAACGCCACCACCGACGTCAAGGCCCGGCTCGAGGACGGCCAGCAGTACGCCTCCGAGCAGCTCAGCAACCACACCACCGTCGCCGAGCAGGGCGTGCGGGCCACCCTGGAGGACACCGTCAACTACCTGGCCGGCGGAGATCCGGCCCAGCTCGGCGGGGTGGTGGTCGCGCTGCGGGTCAGCGGCGTCGCGCCGGCCACCTCGCCCCAGGTCGACGTCAGCGACATCCTGACTCCGGGGCTGGAGAACGCGGTCAGGGGCGGCGACATCGCGCACCAGTTCCGCACCGGCGACCTCTTCGACAAGGGGCCGACGAAATATCTGGTCTACGGCTCACCGGTACCGACTCGGCTCGGTCAGGTCGAACTCTACTACTTCGTACCGCTGACCCGGTGGGACCAGATCGCGGACGGCTCCCGGGCGACGGTGTTGGCCACCGGGTTCGCCCTGGTCGTCCTGCTGGGGCTGCTCTCCGGGCTGGTCACCCGGCTGGTGGTCAATCCGGTACGGGTCGCCGCCCGCACCGCCCAGCGGCTCTCGGCGGGGCTGCTCGACCAGCGGATGGTGGTCAACGGCGAGGACGACCTGGCGTTGCTCGCCTCGTCGTTCAACCAGATGGCGACGAACCTGCAACGCCAGATCGTCCGGCTGGAGGAGATGTCCCGGCTGCAACGGCGGTTCACCTCGGACGTCTCGCACGAGCTGCGTACCCCGCTGACCACCGTACGGATGGCGGCCGACCTGATCTACGCGGAGCGGGACGAGTTCGACCCGGCGGTCACCCGCACCGCCGAGCTGCTGCACGCCGAGCTGGACCGGTTCGAGGACCTGCTCACCGACCTGCTGGAGATCAGCCGGTTCGACGCCGGGTTCGCCATGCTGGACGCCGAGCCCACCGACCTGGTGCCGGTGGTGCACCGGGTGGTCGACCGGCTGGAGTCGCTCGCCGGTCGCTGCGGTACGCCGCTGCGGGTGACCGTGCCGGAGAACCCGGTGATCGCCGAGGTCGACCCGCGCCGGGTGGAGCGGATCCTGCGCAACCTGGTCGGCAACGCGGTGGAGCACGGTGCCGGGAAGCCGGTGACGGTGGTCCTGGCGGCGGACGAGACGGCGGTGGCGATCACGGTCCGGGATCACGGTGTGGGGCTGCGGCCCGGCGAGGAGAAGCTGGTCTTCAACCGGTTCTGGCGGGCCGACCCGTCCCGGGCCCGGCAGACCGGTGGCACCGGGCTCGGCCTCTCCATCAGCCTGGAGGACGCCCGGTTGCACGGTGGCTGGTTGGAGGCGTGGGGCGCATCGGGCGAGGGCGCCCAGTTCCGGCTGACCCTGCCGGCCCGGGCCGGTGACCGGCTGACCTCGTCACCGTTGCGGCTGGTGCCGGCCGACGCGTCGGTGTCGGCCCCGGACATCCTCGGCTGGACCGTACCGACCCTGGCCGGCGACGGACCCGCCACGCCGCCGCCCGGCGCGGACAGTGCGGAGGCCGCCGCCGACGCCCCGGCCGGGACGGCGACGCCGGACGAGGCCGTCGATCCGGTACCGGGCGGGCTGGCCGCGCCGCGGGCGCCGGCCGACGCCGAGCGGAGCGAGGTGACCAGATGAGCCGGCGCCGCATCGCGCTCGGTGCCGTCGCGATGCTGCTCTCCGGGCTGGCCGCCTGTGGCATCCCCGGCGAGAGCGACGTGCGGATCGACGGCAAGGGGCCGGTGGCCGACGCCGCCCCGGCCGACCGTCCGGCGGCGCGGCCGCCCGGACGTACCGCGAGCGGCAGCGATCCCGAGACGTTCGCCAAGAACTTCCTCACCGCCGCGGCCGGCGAGGCCGGCGAGGCCTACAAGCGGGTCAACGAGTACATCCTGGAAGGCGCGAGGTTCGACTCGAAAGCGGAGAAGGGTGACATCAACGTCGTCCGGGTCGAGCCCGGCGGGATCCAGGTCACCCAGAACAAGGACGGCACCAGCAAGGTGATCGTCACTGTCCAGCAGGTCGGAGTACTCCGGGCGAACGGCTCGATCGGCGAGCCGGTGCAGCAGGACACGTCGTACTCCTTCGTCGTCGGCGCCGCGCCGACCGACCCGGGGCCGGGCGGCGGGCTGTGGGTGCTGGAGAAGCCACAGGTGCTGCTGATGACCGACGACGCCCTACAGGACTACTACCAGGAACACACCATCTACTTCTGGAACACCAACGGCACCTCGCTGGTACCGGACCTGCGCTACCTGCCGCGTACGGTGCCGGTGCAGCGGCACGCCACCGCCGTGCTCGAATGGCTGACCGGCGGCCCGTCGGAGTGGCTCAAGTCGGCCGTCGCGCTGCCCGAGGGCACCAGTCCGGTGGGTAACGTGCCCGCCCCGGAGGAGGGGGGCCGGCTCGAAATCAACCTCGCGGTCAAGGCCGGCGCCCTGGAGACCGAGCGCGACCTGGAGAGGCTCTTCACCCAGATCGTCTGGTCGCTGCGGACCAACCAGTTGCTCGACAACGAGCTGGAACTGAAGATCCAGAACCAGTCGAAGATGATCGAGGTTGCCGCCGACTACCGCCGGGACAACCCGCTCTACGAGCTCGACGGCGCCGCCGCCCGGTACGGCGTCTTCGCGGGCCGGATCTATCCGCTCACCAGCCCGGGCGAGCCGAACCCGGTGCCGATTCCCGCGGCCGAGAACCACGACATCGTCACCGCCGGGTTGAGCCGCAACCGCGACGACGTGGCGGTGGCGCTGGTCGTCCGGGACGGCGACTCCCTCCGGCTGCGTACGGGCACCGGTCCGGGGGTGGCGAGCAGTCTCCTGACCAGCGAGGAGAAGTACGACGACATCAGCCGGCCGGTGTGGCTGAAGGAGGCGTTGATCGGCGGACCGGTCGGGTTGGTCGTCGCCGAGGGCCGGCTCTGGACCTTCACCGCCGGAAATCCCCGGCTGACCCGGGTCTCGTTCTCCGGCGCGGACCTGAGCGTGACGGCGGTGGCGGCGTCGTTGGACGGCAACCGGATCGCCTTCGTATCCGGCGGCCGGCTCTACGTCGCGGGGGTACGGCCGATCGACGGCGGGCTGAACGTCGAGCTGCCCCGCCAGCTGGCCACCTCGTTGCACTCGCTGAGCGCGGTGGACTGGTTCGGCGAGAACCTGCTCGTGGTGGCCGGTCTGGACGGCGAGGACGCCAAGGCGATCAACCGGATCAACGTGGACGGGACGCTGGAGTCGCGGCAGATCAGGTACGTCAGTGCCGCCCCCGTCGAGGCGCTGGCCGCCGACCCCACCTTCCTGGCGGTGCGGCCGTTGCCCCTGACGTACGAGGCGAACGAGGTGGCCTTCGTCTCCGACACGATCATCACTCGGAGCCAGGTCGCACCCGGTGCGGGCGAGCCCCCGGCCAACGCGAACTCGGCCACCGCCTCCTTCTACCTCTACTGAGCTGCTGCCCGGGGAGGCGTGGTGCTGGCGGGGGTCTGGACCGAGTTGACCGATCTGGTGCTGCCGGCCGAGTGCGCGGGTTGTCGCGCCGAACGGTTGCCGTTGCGCCAGGGTGCCTGCCCAGGCTGTGCCGCCGCGCTGCGGGCCCTGCGCCCGGCCCCGGTACGCCCCACCCCGGCGCCGCCGGGCCTGCCGGACTGCGTGGCGCTCGGCAGCTACCAGGGCGCGTTGCGGGAGTCGCTGCTGTCGTACAAGGAACGGGGCCGGCACGGGCTGGCCCGGCCGCTGGGCAGGTTGCTCGCGGAGGTGGTGGCGGAGGCCGCCACTGGGCGCCGACCGGTGCTGCTGGTGCCGGTACCGGCGACCGCACGGTCGGTACGGGCCCGGCACGGCGACCATCTGCGCCGGCTTGCCCGGCACTGCGCCGCCCGGCTCCGGGCTGCCGGCTGGCCGGTCGTGGTGGCCCACCCGCTGCGCGCGGCGCCCCGACCCGACTCGGCGACGCTGGACAGCGCCGGCCGGGCAGCGGCGGCCCGGGACGCCTTCCAGCTCCGGTCGGGCCGGTCGGACCCGGTCCGCCGGATGGCCGCCGGCCGGGTGGTGGTGCTGCTGGACGACATCGTGACCACCGGGGTCACGCTCGCGGCGGTGGCCGGGCGGCTGGAGAGCGCGGGAATCCCGGTGTACGCGGCGGCGGTGCTGGCCGCCACCGTCCGACGGGGGCGTGGTTAGCCACTCCGCAGAAAAGTCACTCTACGTGCCGCGACATTCACCCTGTCGTGCATCTCATGCAAATCTTCCCACCGTTCTTGGTGACCGGGGTGACTGTCGGGGCGATTGGGGTTAGCGTCTGGGTTACCGAGGGTATGACGGATGTTCCAACGCCCCTCGGATGCGTGGAGGGAGGCACCGCCGTTGTTCTCGACCCGGTCAAGCCGAATGGATCCTCCAGGGGCGGGCTGACCGGGGCTTTTTTGTTTCCGCAGACTCTCCGATGGCGCAGGGAGGTCACGCATGGATCTCGTGGTCAAGGGTCGCAACGTCGAAGTGCCGGATCATTACCGTGTGCACGTAGCCGAGAAGCTCGCCAAGATCGAACGGTACGATCACAAGCTTATTCGGATCGACGTGGAACTCTTTCACGAACGCAATCCGCGACAGTCCGATCACTGCCAGCGAATAGAGATTACCTGTATCTCCCGGGGACCGGTGGTCCGGGCGGAGGCATGTGCGAAGGACTTTTACAGTGCCCTCGACGCGGCGATCTCGAAGCTCGACACGAGACTGCGCCGGGCCGCCGACCGGCGTCGCGTGCACCGTGGCCGGCATGCCCCGGTCTCCGTTGCCGCCGCCACCGCTGGGCTACCGGTCGTCGACGCGAGTGACTCGGCGCTGGCCACCCTCACCGCACCCGCACCGGCCCGGTCGACCGACAACGGCCGTGCGGCCCAGGAACCCGAGTTCGACGAGCACGACGAGTACGACGACAGCCAGCCCTGGCGCATCGCCCGGAAGAAGCTGCACCCGGCCGATCCGATGACGGTCGACGACGCGCTGTTCCAGATGGAACTCGTCGGCCACGACTTCTACCTGTTCCTGGACAAGGAGTCCGGCCGCCCCAGCGTCGTCTACCGGCGCAAGGGTTACGACTACGGCATCATCGCCCTGGCCAGCTGACTCCACCGTTGCCCACCGGCCCGGGGCTCGTCCCCAGGGCCGGTGGGCATGACCATCCCCGCCCGTCAACCGTCGCCGGGGCGGTGGCTGGAGGTTCCGCCGATCAGCCCCCGACCCCCGGCCGATCGGCGTCGGTGAAGAGCCCGAGGTCGTCGGGGAGCAGGGCGCCGACCCAGGCGTCGACCCGGTTGCCCCGGTGGCTGAGGGCGTGCCGCGCGGTGCCCTCGATGGTGAACCCGGCCTTCTGGGCGGCCCGGCGCGACGCGGTGTTGCCCACGTTGGCCCGCCACTCGAGCCGGGCCAGATCCAGGGCGGTGAAGCCCCAGGCGGCAACGGCCGCGGCCGCCGCCGGGCAGTAGCCACGCCCCCGCGACCAGGGTGCGACCAGGTAACCCAGGTCGCCGACGAGGGGATCGCCCGGGGAGATCCGCAGCTCCATCACCCCGCTGTACCGGTCGGATCCGTCGGCGATCGCGAAGACGGCGCCGGTGCCCCGACGCCACACCGTCCGGCTGTACTCGTGCACGAAGTACTCCGCGTCCGACCGCTGGTACGGGTCCGGCACGGTGGTCCAGCGGATGCTCTCCGGGTCGCGGCAGGTCGCCACGATCGCCTCCAGGTCGGGCTCGTGCAGGGGGCGGAGCCGCAGCTCCGTACCGTCGGCGGTCCGGGCGAAGAGCACCGGTTGGGCGGCGGCGAAGACGGCGGCCCGGCGCGCCGGGAGTGAGCCGGCACCGGCCGGAGCACCCGGCTGCGCCGCGCCGTCCGGCTGATCCGGGTCGGTGCCGGTCAGGTCCTCCGGAAGCAGTGAGCCGATCCAGCCCTCCCGGCTGCCGCCCGGACGTGGGGCGGCGAGCCGGAGCCGTCCGTCGACCTGGAAGCCGGCCCGCAGCGCGACCAGCCGGGAGGCGTGGTTGCCGACCTCCGCCTGCCAGATGATCCGGCGCAGCCCCAGCTCCTGGAAGGACCACCTGCTCACCGCCCGGGTCGCCCGGACCGCCACGCCGCGGCCGCGGGCCCAGGGGGCGGTCCAGTAGCCGACCTCCCCGGACCGGAGCACCGAGTCGACGGTGATCAGGCCGCAGGAGGCGAGGAGTTCTCCGGTGCCGGCGTCGCAGACCGCGAACGGCGCTCCGGAGCCGTTCAACCACGCCTGCGGAGCCCGCTTGGTCACGAAGTCGATCGCGTCCTCGACCCGGTACGGGCTGGGCACGTTGGTCCAGCGCTGGATCTGCGGATCCTGGCATGCCCGGTACACGTCGTCGGCGTCCTCGGCCCGCCACGGCCGGAGCCGCAGTCCCGCCTCGACGATCTCGACGCCGTCCGGGCGGCTGCTCCGGTTCACCGGGCGGCTGTTCTGGTCCATCCGGTCATCGTGCCGGAGCATTCGCGCTGGGCGTAACCGGATTTACCGGCCCTCACGGCTACTATCGGACAGAATGTCCGGTTCGCTGAACAGGAGGGGCGGCGCGACTGACGATCGGGCCGGTGATGCGCCTACGATGGTTCGGCAGACTGTCTAGGGGAGCGTTGATCCGTGTCGATTCTGGAAAAGGTCCTACGCGCGGGCGAGGGGCGCATGGTGCGCCGCCTCAAGGCGATCGCCAATGCCGTCAACTCGCTCGAGGATGACTACGTCAACCTCACCGACGAGGAGTTGCGGGCGCTCACCGACCAGTTCCGGGAACGGCTGGCCGACGGCGAGACCCTCGACGACCTGCTGCCCGAGGCGTTCGCCACGGTACGCGAGGCCGCCTCGCGGGTGCTCGGCCAGCGGCACTACGACGTGCAGATCATGGGTGGCGCGGCGCTGCACTTCGGCAACATCGCCGAGATGAAGACCGGTGAGGGCAAGACCCTGACCTCGGTGCTGCCGGCCTATCTCAACGCGCTGTCCGGCAAAGGCGTACACATCGTCACGGTGAACGACTACCTCGCCGAGCGCGACGCGGCCTGGATGGGGCGGGTGCACGAGTTCCTCGGCCTGACCGTCGGGGTGATCCTGCCGAACCGGCCGGCCGCCGAGCACCGGGCGGCGTACGAGGCCGACATCACGTACGGCACCAACAACGAGTTCGGGTTCGACTACCTCCGGGACAACATGGCCTGGAGCCGGGATGACCTGGTCCAGCGCGGGCACAACTTCGCGATCGTCGACGAGGTCGACTCGATCCTGATCGACGAGGCCCGGACCCCGCTGATCATCTCCGGTCCGGCCGAGCACTCCGCCCGGTGGTACACGGAGTTCGCCGGGGTGGTGGCCCGGCTCCAGCCCGGCAAGGACGGCGAGGGCGACTACGAGGTCGACTACGCCAAGCGGACCATCGCGGTGACCGAGCGCGGCGTCGCGAAGGTGGAGGACCGGCTCGGCATCGACAACCTCTACGAGTCGGTGAACACCCCGCTGGTCGGCTACCTCAACAACGCGATCAAGGCCAAAGAGCTCTACAAGCGCGACAAGGACTACATCGTCAACGAGGGCGAGGTCCTGATCGTCGACGAGTTCACCGGTCGCATCCTGCACGGCCGCCGCTACAACGAGGGCATGCACCAGGCGATCGAGGCCAAGGAAGGCGTGGAGATCAAGCAGGAGAACCAGACTCTTGCCACGATCACCCTGCAGAACTACTTCCGGCTCTACAGCAAGCTCTCCGGCATGACCGGTACCGCCCAGACGGAGGCCGGCGAGTTCAACAAGGTCTACAACGTCGGGGTGGTGACGATCCCGACGCACCGCCCGATGGTCCGGATCGACCGCCCGGACGTTATCTACAAGACCGAACGGGCCAAGTTCAACGCGGTGGTCGAGGACATCGCCGAGCGGCACGCCGCCGGCCAGCCGGTGCTGGTCGGCACGGTCTCGGTGGAGAACTCCGAGGTCCTGTCCCAGCTGCTTCGCCGCCGGGGCATTCCGCACGCCGTCCTGAACGCGAAGTTCCACGCCAAGGAGGCGGAGATCATCGCCCAGGCCGGGCGGAAGGGCGGGGTCACGGTGGCCACCAACATGGCCGGCCGGGGCACCGACATCCTGCTCGGTGGCAATCCGGAGTACCTGGCCAACACCGAGCTGCGGCAGCGCGGGCTCGACCCGGTGGAGCACGGCGACGACTACGCCAAGGCGCTCGAAGAGATCCTGCCGCGCTGGAAGGAGGCCTGCGACGCCGAGGCCGACGAGGTTTCCTCGGTCGGCGGCCTCTACGTGCTCGGCACCGAGCGGCACGAGTCGCGGCGGATCGACAACCAGCTGCGCGGTCGGTCCGGTCGGCAGGGTGACCCGGGCGAGTCCCGGTTCTACCTCTCGCTCCAGGACGAGCTGATGAAGCGGTTCCGGGCCGGCGCGGTCGAGGCCGTGATGGAGCGGTTCAACATCCCGGAGGACGTCCCCATCGAGTCCAAGATGGTGACCCGGCAGATCAAGAGCGCGCAGGCCCAGATCGAGGGTCAGAACGCCGAGATCCGCAAGAACGTCCTCAAGTACGACGAGGTGATGAACAAACAGCGCCAGGTGGTCTATGCCGAGCGCAAGCGCGTGCTCGACGGCGAGGACCTGAACGACCAGGTCAGGAACATGATCGACGACGTGGTGTCGGCGTACGTCACCGGTGCCACCTCGGACGGCTACGCCGAGGACTGGGATCTCGACCAGCTCTGGGCCAGCCTCAAGCAGCTCTACCCGATCGGTGTCACCGTCGACGACATCGTCGAGGAGTCCGGCGGGGAGCGGAGCACCCTGGACGCCGACTTCCTGCTGGAGCAGCTCAGGCAGGACGCCTTCGCGGCATACCAGCGGCGCGAGGAGGAACTCGGCAGCGAGGCGATGCGCCAGCTGGAGCGGATGGTGCTGCTCCAGGTCATCGACCGCAAGTGGCGCGAGCACCTCTACGAGATGGACTACCTCCAGGAGGGCATCAGCCTCCGCGCCTACGCCCAGCGTGACCCGGTGGTCGAATACCAGCGCGAGGGTTTCGACATGTTCGCCACCATGATGGACGGGATCAAGGAGGAGACGGTCGGCTTCCTCTACAACCTGGAGGTCCAGGTGGAGGAGGCGAAGCCGGCTCCGGCCGACTCCGGTCCCGCCCCGATGCCGATGCCGGCGGAGCAGCCCGTCGAGATCCGGGCCAAGGGGCTGGGGCGGGCACCCCGGACCCAGGGTCTCCAGTACTCGGCGCCGACCATCGACGGTGAGGCTCCGGCAACCGGTGGGGTGGCGGTCGAGCGTCCGCAGGCACCGGCGCTCGGGGTGGGCGGCCCGCCGCCGCCCTCGACGTCCCGTCGACCCGCCCAGGGCCAGGCGACCGCGGCCAACGCCCCATCGCGGAACGCGCCCTGCCCCTGCGGCTCCGGACGGAAATACAAGCGCTGCCACGGAGCGCCCGGCGGCGCCTGATCAGTCCCGGTGCCCCCGACCACCGTCCGGTGGCCGGGGGCACCGGTGTCTCCGGACCGGTGGCACCCCTGCCCGGTCAGCCGGCTCGGTAGGTGGTCGGCTGCCCGGTCAGCCGGCTCGGCGGGTGGTCGGCTGCCCGGTCAGCCGGCTCCCCAGGTGGTCGGCTGCCCGGTCAGCGGGCTCGGCAGGTGGTCGGCGCCGACCTGGGTGACGCGCCCGGCCCCGGGACGCCTGCCGCCGGCCCGGCCCCCGGGACTGGTGAGGGCTAGACCCGGTCGGTCAGTAGCCCCCACATCGCCCGGGCGGTGCCGTGGCGGGCCGACCGGGCCGAGGAACTGCTGCGCGGCGGTCCCGGCCAGGCCCCGGGACGCGTGCTGCCGGCGACCTCGGAACTGGTGGGGTCGGCCGTCGGCGAGACCGCCATCGTGCGGCCTGGGCCGTTCAGAGCAGGGCCACGGCGGTCCCGACCCAGCTGCCCCGGCGCCGCTCGATCCGGAACGCCATCGCCCAGGTACGCCCGGCGACGCCGACCGCGGCGGCCGCCTCGACGACCCCGGGCCGCGGTTCACAGACCCGTAACCGACGCAGCCGCACGGTCCGGACCGGCTGCCCGGGTCGACTCCGGCCGGAGACCCGGCTCGTGGCGGAGGCGAGTTGCGCGACCATCCCGGCGGCGTCGGGCGGACTGGCCAGTGCCCGCACGTGCCAGGCCGGCCGGTAGCCGTTGACGATTTCCAGGCAGGTGTCCAGGAACCGCTTCGCCGCCTGCTTCGCCTCGGGTGTCGCGCCGGCCACGGCGGCAGCGAGCGGCGGACGACCGCCGTCGCCATGGTCGGAGCGGACAGCCGAAGCCACCGCCCGCTCGACGGGTCGGGCGGGGGCCTTCGGCACGGTGGCCGGGCGGGTCGCCGCGCCGGGGTGGCGGCTCTCGGCGGCGGCCGGCCGGAAGCGTTCGACACCGTTCCGGACGACTCGGGGTGAGGGTGCCGGGTCGACCCAGGTCTCCGGGACGCATTCGTCGTCGAAGGGCGGATCAAGGGGCGGCACGGGGCGCAGGCGCACGGTGGGCCGGACGGGCGGCCGGGTGCGGGCGAGGGGCATCCTCGTTCCCTTCTTGATCTTGCGTTTGCTTTCGTTTGCCTCCGACAGCTATTTTTCTAGCCCATTCACTGGCAGTCGTCAATGGCTTTGAGTCGTTTGCCGGGTATGGGTCGGCACAGCTGCCCCGATGGCCGGGCGGCACGGCTCCCTGCTGGCACGGGCGCCGGGGGTGCGGGCAGAGATCACCCGAGGGCTTGCGCGCCACGATCCCCGCTCGGCCTGGCGTGCAGCCTGGCGGAAGCGGCGGTGGTGAGCTGTCTGGGGTGGACGCTAGCCGACCGGTCCGACACCGGTCCCGTGCTGCGGCGGCTAATCGGGAAGACGCTCCACCAGCGGGTTGTCGGCCACCCACTCGGCGGTCTCGGCGTACTTGCGCTGGATGTACTCCTCCAGGCGGGCGCGCTCCACCCGCCACTGCCCTCGGCCGCCGATCTTGATCGCCGGCAGTTCACCGCTGCGCACCATGTGGTAGACCTGCGAGTCCGAGACGTTCAGCTCGGCGGCTACATCGGACAAGAGCAGGAACCTGGGTTCCAAGAGAACTCCCGGTAATTGGTGACCGCCTCAGTTTGCCACCGACTGCGGTGTGGTCGCCTCCGCCGTCAGGTCCCGACCCGGCAGCGGACTGGAGTAGACCACGCTGGTGGTGACCGGGCCGAGCCCGGCGATCCGGCCCGCCACCTGCTCCAGGTGGCGCATCGACCGGGCGACGACCTTGAGTACGAAGCAGTCCTCGCCGGTCACGTGGTGCGCCTCAACGATCTCCGGAGTGCTCTTCAGCAGCGCGTGGAAGGGCCGGTAGTTGCCGCTCGGATAGCGGAGCCGGATGAAGGCGAGGATGTCCAGGCCGATCCGCTCCGGCACCACCACCGCCCGGTAGCCGGCTACCACCCCGGTCTCCTCCAGCCGTCGTACCCGCTCAGTCACCGCACTCGGCGACATCGCCACCAACCGGGCAAGCTCCGCGAAGCTGGCCCGCCCATGCCGTTGGAGTTCGGCGAGGATCCGCCAGTCGGTCGCATCGAGTGTCGGTGAATCGTCGGTCACAGGAGCAGAATACCGGGGATTCCCCGGCAGACCCTTGCCGTGACCGGGGAACGTGCCTTCAGATGTGGAGGCTGCGGCCGTACCGTTACGGTCATGACCACGACCACCACGAACCCGGTGCTGGCGGTCCCGCCTGCCGCGCCCGACCAGGCCGCCGCCTGGTTCGTCGCCAAGCTGGCGGTGCAGACGGACGTCTCCGACGTGCACGCCGCGCTCGACAGCGACGATCCCGGCTTCGTCCTGCTCGACACGCGGGATCTGGCCTCATGGCGGCAGGGACACATCCCCGGCGCGGTTCACCTGCCGACCCGGATGATCCCGATGCGCGCCGCCCGGCTGCTCGACCCGGGAATCCCGGTTGTGACCTACTGCTGGGGGCCCGGCTGTGACGGCGCGACAAAGGCGGCGCTCGCGCTGAGCAGCCGGGGCTACCGGGTCAAGGAGATGATCGGCGGCATCGAGTACTGGATCCGGGAGGGCTTCCCGGTCCAGAGCGTCGGGGCCGAGCTGGTGACCCGGGCGGTGGACCCGCTGACCGCCCCGGCGCGGGCCTGAGCGGTGCGACCCGACCCGATCTGCGGGTCCGCTGCCGTCCGGCACGCCGTCGGTGTACTACCGTCGCGGGTGAACGTCAGCGACGGCCGTGGCCCGGATCGGGCGCCGTCGCTGGCCGGCGTCGAGCGGGGGAGAACCAGCGTGCCAGAGCAACTCGTCCGGGTGTACGTCCCGGCCACTCTGCCGATGCTCGCCGAGCTGCGCCAGCAGGGCTGGATCGTGGCCGCCCAGGGGCACGCGGTCACTCCCGAGCTGCGCGAGTGGTACGCCGAGGGCGACGAGGAGGAGCTGGAGTACGTCGCCTTCACCCGAGCCGCCCAGGAGGGGCTGCGACTGCTCCGGGCCGATCCGCAGGCGCCCCGGCGCCGGGTCGTCGTCGCCGTCGATCTGCCCCCGGGGGCCGTCACTCGGCCCGATCCCGAACTCGGCTCCAGCACCGTACGGCTGGGCGAGCGGCTCGGGATCGACGCGGTGGCCGCGATCCACGTGGACGGCGACGACGCCGAACAGGACGTCGAGGCTGCGGTGGAGGCGGTCGAGCAGGCGCTGGCCGGCGACCCGGACGCGCAGTTCACCGTGGACGGCGCGGAAGACCACGAGCTGGAGTGGTACGACCCCTCCGAGTTGGACGCACTCTTCGGCGCCACCGGCTGACCCGGAGCCTCAGCCGCTGGTCCGGATCCGCAGTCTCCCTGATCCGGATCCCCAGCCGCTGGTCCGGATCCTGGTGACCCGGAGCCGGTGGCCGGCGGTTCAGGGCGTGCTGGCCGCCAGCTTGAGACAGTTGAGCACGGCGCCGTCGACCGCGGCGATCTCGTCCGGGTTCGTGCTGGCCCTGCCCGCCACGTACGCCTCGCGCTGCTCGGCCGTCGCGTTCTGCATGTACCAGTCGGCCAGGCAGTCGATGGCCCGGTCCGAGGTACCCGCCATGCGCGGGTCGGAGCGGACCTTCGTCACCACGTCGTCCCGGTCGGGGCTGCCGTCCGAACAACCGGTCAGGGCCATCGCGAGCCCCAGCGCGGCGAACGCGGCGGCGACCGTTCTGCGGAATCTAACCACGACCACAGTCTATGCCTGCCGGGTCCGTCACCGCTGCATCGCCCTCGGCGCCGGGCTCCGGTCAGTGGTCCGCGACGGGCCGGGCGACGAGGAGTTCCGGGCCGCCGACGGGCTCTCCGGTCAGCGGCCGGCGACCGGCTCGGGGCGGTCCGCCGGTTCGTGGTCCTTCCCGTCGGCGGCGTCGTCTGCGGCCGCTCCACCCGACTCCACCCTCGGGCTGCTGTCCGGGGCGTCGTCCGCACCGGTGTCCTCGCCCGCCGGCTCGGCGCCATCCCGGTCGGCGCGGCTCGGGTCGGCGCCGCCCCGGTCGGCGCCGTCCTGGTCGGCTCCGCGGGGGTCGGACGGCGTCGCGGTCGACTCCTCCGCCGGTCGGAGCGTACGGCCGAAGGTGATGAGCGCGGTCAGCGAGCCGAGGAAGAGCACCAGCGTCGCGTGGTTGATCCGGGAACCTCCGAGCAGGCTCTGCGCGGCCCGGTCGGCCTCGCTGACCGCTCCGGCCAGCCGGAGCACCTCGGCCCCGGCGGTGCGGGTGAGCACCTCGGCGGCGAGCAGCAGCAGGCCCGGTCCGGCGCCCGCGATCAGGTACGCCGGCCAGCGTGGTGACGGCACCGCCCCGGTGGCCCGCTCGACGGCCCGCCGTCCGGCGGCCCGCAGGTAGCCGAATGCCAGCAGCCCGGCGGCCAGCCCGCTGGCCAGTGAGGAGGTCCGGGAGAACCAGCGGAAGGCGTTCACCTGCGACGCCTCGGTGGCACCGGCGCCGTAGAGGTTCAGTATCGGGTCCTGGAAGTAGCTCAGCGCGAAGCCGACCGCGAAGACGGCCAGCCCGGCGGCGACGACGGCGGCCACGACCAGGGTGCTGCGCAGCCCGCCGGCGATGCCGCCGACCGTGGCGGCCGCAGCCGTGGTGCCGGCGAGGACCATGATCGCCGACCCCTCGCCGTAGCTGAGCGTCACGACCAGTGCGGCGAGGAACCCGGTGGCGAGGCCGGCGACCAGCGACACGAGGAACCGGGGAGTGCTGCGCCGCACCCCGAGCCGGGTCAACAGGTTACCCAGGACGAGGCTGACCCCGGCACCGCTGACCAGGCTCGCCGAGATCACCCCGGGCAGGGCGTACGCGGCCGAGGTGATCGCCATCGAGGTGATGCCGGAGGAGGAGATCCCGGCCTTGGCCGACCAGAGCATCGCGGCCAGCCAGCCCACGGCGAGCAGCGCGAGAACGAGCGCGCCGGGCGCCGGCACCAGGGGCGGAGCCGTCGCCGTCGCCGGCGGCTCGACCGGCTGGTCGGGCGCCGAGGTCGCGGTCGTGCCGGACTCTTCTGACATCATCTCCCCTTCAGCAAGTGGCCGGCCGCGGTGGCGGGGCGGCGACGGGCCGCGGTGGTGCGACCCGGCCACCCGGTCCTCAGCGTACGCGGGCCGGTCGGGGCGGTGGCTGGCTGCCGGTACGCGCGGGCCGGTGCGACCCTTCGCGGCGGGCGACGCCGTTCGGGGTGTGCCGGCCGGATGTTGATCCGGTGCGGACGCCGCCCGGGTGGTGCACCGGCGACCGGGGCGGCGGCGACCACCGTGTAAGGATTGACGCAGGTCCCGCCCCCGTACTCCCGGCATCTCCCGGGGCACGGGGTCGAGGTGTCCGGCCGACCGGTCGGCACCGGCGGGTCCGGTTTCGCCATCGCTGTCGAGATCGCCCAGGAGAATCCCATGGACGCCGTACTCTCCGTACCCGAGCCGCGCAACGAACCGGTCCGCGACTACGCGCCGGGCAGTGCCGAGCGGGCCAGCCTGGAACGCCGGCTCGGTGAACTGGCCACCGAGCGGCTCGAACTGCCGATGACGGTCGGCGGTACGCAACGGATGGGCGCGGGTGCCGCGATCGACGTCGTAGCGCCGCACCGGCACCAGCATGTGCTGGGGGTCACCCACAACGCAACCAACGCGGATGCGCAGGCGGCGGTGACGGCCGCGAAGCAAGCCGCCCCGATGTGGCGGGATTTGTCCTTTGCGGAGCGGGCTGCGGTCTTCCTCCGTGCCGCCGACCTGCTCGCCGGACCCTGGCGGGACACCCTGAACGCGGCCACCATGCTCGGCCAGTCCAAGACGGCGATCCAGGCAGAGATCGACGCTGCCTGTGAGCTGATCGATTTCCTGCGCTTCAACGTCGCCTTCGCCCGCAAGCTCCTCGCCGAGCAGCCGCTGTCGTCGAGCGGCGTGTGGAACCGGTTCGACCACCGGCCGCTGGAGGGCTTCGTCTACGCCGTCACGCCATTCAACTTCACCGCGATCGCCGGCAACCTGCCGGCCGCACCCGCGCTGGTCGGCAACACGGTGGTCTGGAAGCCGGCGCCGACCCAGCAGCTCGCGGCGCACTTCACCATGCGGCTCTTCGAGGCGGCCGGGCTGCCGCCCGGCGTGATCAACATGGTCACCGGGGACGGCATCGCGGTCTCCGAGGTCACCCTCGCCGACCCCGATCTGGCCGGCATCCACTTCACCGGGTCGACCAAGGTGTTCCAGAAGCTGTGGCAGGGTGTCGCCGAGAACATCGCGAACTACCGGGGGTACCCCCGGCTGGTCGGCGAGACCGGCGGCAAGGACTTCGTGGTCGCGCACCCGAGCGCCGACGTCGACGCGCTGCACACCGCGCTGATCCGCGGGGCGTACGAGTACCAGGGGCAGAAGTGCTCGGCCGCGTCCCGGGCGTACGTGCCCCGGTCGCTCTGGGAGGGCGGGCTGCGGGACCGGCTGGCCGCCACCGCCGACGGGCTCGCGTACGGCGATGTCACCGACTTCACCAACTTCGGCGGCGCGGTGATCGACGCCAAGGCGTTCGCCCGGCACACCGCCGCACTCGACATGATCGGAAGCGACCCCGCCTGCCGGGTCGTGGCCGGCGGCACGGCCGACGACTCGGTCGGCTGGTTCGTCCGGCCGACCCTGTTCGAGTGCGACGACCCGGGGCACAGATCGTTCACCACCGAGTACTTCGGGCCGATCCTCGGGGTGCACGTCTACCAGGATGAGCGCTTCGAGGAGACGGTGCGGCAGGCCGAGTCGGTCGCGCCGTACGCGCTGACGGGTGCGATCTTCGCCACCGACCGCCGGGTGGTCGACTGGGCCAGCCAGACCCTGCGGTACGCGGCCGGCAACTTCTACATCAACGACAAGCCGACCGGTGCGGTGGTCGGGCAGCAGCCGTTCGGCGGGGCCCGGGCGAGCGGGACCAACGACAAGGCCGGCTCCTGGCACAACCTCGCCCGGTGGATGTCGCCGCGCACCGTCAAGGAGACCTTCGCCCCGCCGACCGACCACCGGTACCCGCACATGGGCTGACCACCCGGCGTCCCGTGCCCCGGTCGACCGCGTGTTTCGTGCGCGGCCGACCGCCCGGCCGGCGGCGGCGTGGCCTCGGCGCCGCTGTCGAAGTCCGGGACGGTCGGGTCGGCGGCGATTGTTCCGGCAAAAGCCTACATAAGCGATGAAAGTTTACTAACCTCCGCAATTGACACTTGCCCTGATCAGGCGCCGCCGGCCGTCGACCGGCAGTCGGCCCGGGTCGTGCGTGTCCGGTCCGCGGTCGTGCGTGTCCGGTCGCCGCATCACCGGAGGGTCCGTTTCGATCAGCGCCGGTGACCGGGAGTGTGCGTCGGGCCGTGTAGTGCGCCCGCCGGGCCCGCGGTGCGGCGACCCGGAGCGGCGCGGAGCGGGGGTGGGTGCCCTCCGTCGGATGGTCGGCTCCGCCGTGCCCGGCGAGCCCCGATCCATCGATCGTCCTCAGCCGACTGTCGCCCCAGAACAGTGCACAATGGAGACGATGACCAGCGGATAGTGCCAAATCCTGGACGCGGCGCCGGCAAAGTGGCAGCGTGGAGGGCATGGCGGATGTTGCAATCAATCCCACGGCGGCAGCCCTGCTCGGGCTGCTCCACGAAGGACCGATGACAGGCGGCCAGCTGATGGCCGCCGCCGAGCGGCGCCTGGCGCCGTACTGGTCGATGACCCGGAGCCAGGTCTACCGGGAGTTGCCGGCCCTGGCCGAGCAGGGACTGGTCCGGCTCGGCAAGCCCGGCCCCCGGTCCAGTCAGCCGTACGCGATCACGGCGGCCGGCAAGCGGACGTTCTCCCGTTGGCTCACCGAGATGCCGGGACGGGACACGGTGCGTAACCCGACCGCGCTCCGGGTGGCCTTCGGCCCGCAGCACTCGGCCACCCAGCTGCGCAACCTGGTGAGCAACGCGAACGAGTACCACACCGAGGCGCTCGCGGCAGCCAGGGAGCAGGCCCGGGACGCGAAGAAGACCGGTGACTCGTACGGTGCCGCCGCGCTGGAGTTCGCGGTCGCGTACCACAAGGCGGCGCTGTCCTGGCTGAAGAACGCACCGGTCTGATCCGGCTCCCGACCCGGCCGGCAGCTCCGGACGACGCCCGGGCGGACGCGCCGAAGCGCTTCGCCGCTGGCGCCGACCCGGTCCCGCGGACGACCAGTACTCTTGACTGTCGTGACCGCTGCCGAATACGCCGACCAACTCAAGGATCTTGACGCCACGCTTCGCAACATCGAGACCGTCCTCGATGTCGACCGGCTGCGTCAGGCCAAGGCGGAACTGGAGGAGGCGGCCTCCGCGCCGGACCTTTGGGACGACCAGGCCCGCGCGCAGGGGGTGACCTCCAAGCTTTCGTACGTCAACGGAGAGATCGCCAAGCTGGAGAGCCTGCGCGGTCGGCTCGACGACGCCCGGGTGCTGCTGGAGCTCGCCGAGGCGGAGGCTGACGCGGGGGTGCTCGGCGAGGTCGAGGCGGAGATCGGCGGGCTGACCAAGGCCATCCAGGAGATGGAGGTTCGCACCCTGCTGTCCGGGGAGTACGACTCCCGGGAGGCGCTGGTCGCGATCCGGGCGGGTGCCGGCGGCGTGGACGCGGCCGACTTCGCGGAGATGCTGCTCCGGATGTACCTGCGCTGGGCCGAGCGGCACGGCTATCCGACCGAGGTCTACGAGACGTCGTACGCCGAGGAGGCGGGCCTGAAGTCGGCCACCTTCGCGGTCAAGGTCCCGTACGCCTACGGGACGCTCAGTGTCGAGGCGGGCACGCACCGGTTGGTCCGGATCAGCCCCTTCGACAACCAGGGGCGCCGGCAGACCAGTTTCGCCGGAGTCGAGGTGCTGCCGGTCACCGAGCAGACCGACCATATCGACATTCCGGAGAACGAGCTCCGGGTCGACGTCTACCGGTCGTCGGGTCCGGGCGGGCAGAGCGTCAACACCACCGACTCGGCGGTGCGGATCACGCACGTCCCGACCGGGATCGTGGTCACCTGTCAGAACGAGAAGTCGCAACTCCAGAACAAGGCGTCGGCGCTGCGCGTGCTCCAGGCCCGGCTGCTGGAGCGGAAGCGCCAGGAGGAGCAGGCCAAACTGGAGGGCCTGAAGACCGACGCCGCCGGGTCCTGGGGTGACCAGATGCGGTCGTACGTCCTGCACCCCTATCAGATGGTGAAGGATCTGCGTACGGAGCAGGAGACGGGCAACCCCGCCTCGGTGTTCGACGGTGATTTGGACGGATTTATCGAGGCCGGCATCCGGTGGCGCAAGCAGCGGCAGCTCGCCGGTGACGCCGCGTGAACACGGCTCGCGTCCGCGTCGCTGCGGTGTGTCGACATCGGTGATCGTTTCCATGTGCGGGGCGTGAGGGGTACCGGACGCAGAGCAGTTTCCCGATAAATGTCGCCCGGACAGGCCGGGTTCCGGACTTGGCCTTTTCGTTACGACGCGTAGACTCACCACCCGTGATTCAGCTTGAGCAAGTGACGAAGACGTACCCGAAGGCGTCCCGGCCGTCGCTCGACAGCGTGTCGGTCTCGATCGAGAAGGGTGAGTTCGTCTTCTTCATCGGTCCCTCCGGTTCCGGCAAGTCGACAATCATCAAGCTGCTGCTGCACGAGGTGACCCCGAACAAGGGTCGGGTGATGGTCAACAACAAGGACGTCACCTCGATGCGTTCTTGGAAGATCCCGAACTTCCGGCGCTCGATCGGCTGTGTCTTCCAGGACTTCCGGTTGCTGCCCAACCGCACTGCGTACGAGAACGTCGCGTTCGCACTGGAGGTCATCGGCAAGACCAAGGCGGTAGCCCGCCGGGTGGTGCCCGAGGTGCTGGAACTGGTCGGGCTCGGTGGCAAGGAGCACCGCTACCCGCACGAACTCTCCGGCGGTGAGCAGCAGCGCGTCGCGGTGGCGCGGGCCTTCGTCAACCGGCCGCTGATCCTGCTGGCCGACGAGCCCACCGGAAACCTCGACCCGGACACCTCGATCGAGATCATGCGCCTGCTGGACCGGATCAACCGCACCGGTACCACGGTCGTGATGGTCACCCACGACTCCAACATCGTCAACCAGATGCGCCGTCGCGTCATCGAGATCGAGAGTGGTCGCATCGTGCGGGACCAGGCTCGGGGCGTCTACGGCTGACCTGCCCCACCGCGCCCGCGCCGAACAGCCCCCGGTTCGGCCCGGCAGCGGCCGCTGACTCGACGACGAACGACTCCTGCGGAGATCCGGAAGGAACCCCCGATGCGCTTGAAATACGTCCTGTCCGAGGTATTGGTCGGGCTGTGGCGCAACGTGACCATGACCATCGCAATGATCATTACGATGGCGGTCTCACTCACCATGCTCGGCGCGAGCGGCCTGATGTACCTCCAGGTAGACGCGATGAAAGACGCGTACTACAAGGA
Source organism: Plantactinospora sp. B6F1 (assembly GCF_040120695.1). NCBI lineage: Bacteria > Bacillati > Actinomycetota > Actinomycetes > Micromonosporales > Micromonosporaceae > Plantactinospora > Plantactinospora sp. B6F1. Next base: position 31,379 of record NZ_JBEEAC010000028.1, read on the forward strand.
CATCGAGGTGTCGATCTTCCTCGTCTCCGGTGTGACCGAGGAACAGCGCACCCAGTTGCAGACCGACCTGGAGGCCGACCCGCTCGTCCGGGAGGTCAAGTACGAGTCCAAGGAAGAGGCGTACGAGCGCTTCCAGCGGCTGTTCGCGGACTCGCCCGACCTGGTCAAGGCGGTGCAGGCGGACAAGCTCCCCGAGTCGTTCCGGGTGAACCTCGTCGATCCGGAGCAGTACCAGCAGATCTTCGACACCTACAAGGGCCGCGAGGGGATCGACGACATCATCGACCAGCGCCGGCTGCTCGAACAGATCTTCAACATCCTCGGCGCGATCCAGAACATGGCGCTGGTCTCGGCCTCGGTGATGGCGATCGCCGCCCTGCTGCTGGTGGCGAACACGATCCAGGTGGCCGCGTACAGCAAGCGCCGTGAGGTCGCGGTGATGAAGCTGGTCGGTGCCTCCAACTGGTTCATCCAGGCACCGTTCGTGCTGGAGGCCGTGGTGGCCGGGCTGCTCGGCGCGATCATCGGGTTCGGCGCGCTCGTGCTGGGCAAGATCTTCCTGCTCGACGGCTCGCTGCGGGACCTCACCGATCTGCTCACGCCGATCGAGTGGAGCACGGTGCTGCTGATGTTCCCGTTCATGGCCGGGGTCGGTGGTCTGGTCAGCGCGATGACCGCCTGGGTGACGCTCAGGTTCTACCTGAGGGTCTAGCTCGGTCCCGCTCTTCGCGGCCCGCATCGGCCGTCGATCGACCGCAGGGCCTCCGGCACGCGTGAAAAGCGCGAGCCGGGGGCCCTGCGCCGCGAGGTAGCATTGCGCGGTTGTTCCACGGGTACGACGAGCAAGGGGTACGACGAGGAAGGGGTGTGGCGCCGATGCCACGGGAGAAGGGGCGGAAGGTCGTCGCCTCCAACCGCAAGGCGCGGCACGACTACGCCATCCTCGACACGTACGAGGCGGGCATGGCGCTGACCGGTACCGAGGTCAAGTCGCTGCGCGCCGGCCGGGCGTCCCTGGTCGACGCCTTCGCGCAGGAGCGGGACGGCGAGATCTACCTGCACGGCATGCACATCCCGGAGTACGCCCAGGGGACGTGGACCAACCACGAACCCCGGCGTACCCGAAAGCTGCTGCTCAACCGGCAGGAGATCAGCCGGCTGATCGGCAAGTTGAAGGAGAGCGGCCTGACTCTGGTGCCACTCTCGGTCTACTTCTCGGATGGCTGGGCCAAGGTCGAGATCGGCCTGGCCAAGGGTAAGAAGGCGTACGACAAACGGCAGGACCTGGCCAAGCGGGACGCCGAACGGGAGATCTCCCGAGTCGCGGGCCGGCGTGGCAAGGGTATGGGGTGACGGTCTGTCCTCGGCTGGCCGGTGGTGGTCAGGACGCCCCGTGTCTGGGGCCGCTGTGACGCACGTTACTGCCGAGTCGTCCGGTTCCGGCGGTGTGCCGGGCGGTATCCGGAATGAAGTTGGCGGGGCGAGGCGTTAGGCTTGGAGTGGCCGCCGACAGGCGGTGCGGAAACTCCACCGGCCCACGTCGGTCCGCGGGACAGTCGGGTCGGTAGGACACAGGGGGTGACTGGTTTCGACTTCGTACGTTGCGGCAGGGGAAGCGAGCCGAGGAAGCCGACGTCGTCTCGAGAATCGTTCGTCGGAAACCAATAAGCGCCAAGCAGAATCGCGCTGACTTCGCTCTCGCCGCCTGAGGCGGGTAGCAAGTCTGTCGGCCTGGGAGTGCCTTCGACCCAGTTAGCCGGCATCAGCTAGGAGGCTGGCCAACCGGACCCGGTCGCGGGGTCCGTGCGGCGAGATTAATCAGCGACTGGGCCCGTCACACCGACTCGCTCGCGTGATCGGAGGGGCCGAGTAGAGGCACAGCGAGCTGCGCTCGGAGAAGCCCTGGCAAGGCGACGAAGGACCCGGGTTCGATTCCCGGCACCTCCACGACAACGACTGCGCCCCGGTTCAGCAGGACCGGGGCGCAGTCGTCTCGTTTCCGCCTCGCCTCCGCGCCGCCCGCCGGGCCGGCCCGAGGCCTCCCCGGGGCGCCGGCACCATCCTGCGCGACCCTCCTGCGACAACCTCACCCGGTGCTGAAGTGACTGGTGGGACCCGCTGTGCTCGGTGAGACGTACGGGACAGATGAGCCGGACCGCAAGGGTCGACAGCGGCAGGTGGTGGGCCGCACCATCGTGATTACCACCGGTAGCTGTCGCTCTGCGGGAGGTGGTCATGCCGACCGACCCGAACCAGCACCAGCTGTCGATTCCGGTGCCCTTCTCCAGGCCGTCGCCGGCAGCGGCGACCGAGTCGGCCACGCTACGGATGGTCCGATGCCGCCGGGCCGTACTGCTGGGTGAGACCCACATCCTGGAGCGGGCGATCGTCGCGCCGATCCGGGATCCCGAGTGGCGGCCCCGGGTCCGATCCAGTCTGGGTGGACTGCGGGGCGCCTTCGCCGAGCACATGCGCAGCACCGAGGGACCGGACGGGCTCTACGCCGAACTGCTGGACCATGCGCCCCGACTGGCTCGGGGCGTACACGTGCTGATCCGGGAACACGCGGCGGTGGTCGCCGCGATGGCCGCCCTGCAACGTCGGGTCGACCTGCCGGAGATCAGCGTGACCGAACTCCGGAGCCGGGCCACCGATCTGCTCCGGGAACTCTCCCGGCACCGCCAGCGCGGCGCGGACCTGGTCTACGAGGCGTACCAGACGGACATCGGCGGAGAGACCTGACGACACGTCGGCGCGGGCGGGTGCCGATGCGTGGGGCGCTGCCCGGTGCTTCGGGTCCTCGGCGCAGATCGGCGGGACGCTCAGGGCAGGTCGATTGGCAGCTTGATGCCGTCGAGGCTGTGCGGGCACGGGCAGTCGCGCTCGGCGGAGAGCCGGCCGACCGCGTCGAGCAGAACGTTGCGCAGTCGCGTCGTGTTCTCGCCGAAGACCCGGAACACCTCCTCCTGGGTCACCGCGTGCCCACCCTCCACTCCGGCGTCGAGGTCGGTGACCAGCGCCACGGCGGTGTAGCAGAGCGCCAGCTCCCGGGCGAGTACCGCCTCCGGGTGCCCGGTCATGTTGATGATCGCGCCACCGATCGCGGAGTACCAGCGGGACTCGGCCCGGGTGGAGAACCTCGGTCCCTCCACCACCACCATCGTGCCGCCGTCGTGCGCCCCGATCCCGTGCGCGGCCGTGGCGGTCAGCACCGTGCTCCGGCCACGCGGGCAGTACGGGTCGGCGAACGAGACGTGCACCGCACCCTGGTCGTAGTAGGTCTGCGCCCGGCCACTGGTCCGGTCCACGAGCTGGTCGGGAATCACGAACGTCCCCGGACCGAGTTCCGGCCGCAGCCCGCCGACCGCGCAGGGAGCGAGAATCTGGCGTACGCCGAGCGACCGCAACGCCCACAGGTTCGCCCGGTACGGAATCCGGTGCGGTGGAAACCGGTGGTCACGCCCGTGCCGGGGCAGGAAGGCGACCGCGCGACCCGCCACCTGCGCCACCATGATCGGGTCGGACGGCGGCCCGTACGGCGTTTCGACCCGGTGCTCGGTGGCGTCCTTCAGCAGGGCGTAGAGCCCGGATCCGCCGATCACCGCGACTTCCGCCTGCGGACCCATGCCCCACCCTCTCCTGCTCAGCTCTCTTCCAGACTGCCAATTGTCGTCAAAGCGCTCTGTGGACTAGCCCTACAGACCTTAACCAGCGCCAGTGACGCAAGCTATGGTGCGTGGCATGGCGTTTACTGCGCGCAGGATCACCATCGATCCTGCGGATCCGGCAAGGCCGGTGAAGGGCCGGGTCGGGGTGACCGACGACGAGACGCGGCGGCGGCCCGGGGAGTGGTTCCTGGTCCTCGGGCCGGCCGAGTAGCGGGATGGCTGGCGTGTTCGGCGAGGGGCAGGCGATCGGGGGGCGGTCGATGGAGTCGATGACCGGGCAGTTGCTGGTCGCGACCCCTGCGCTGAAAGACCCGAACTTCGACCGGACCGTGGTGCTGTTGGTCGCCCACGAGGCGGGCGGTGCGCTCGGGGTGGTGCTCAACCGCGCCACCGAGGTGCCCGTCTCCGAGGTGCTCGGCGCCTGGGGCGGACTGGCCCGGGACCCGGCGGTGCTCTTCGAGGGCGGTCCGGTGCAGCCGGAGTCGGCGATCTGCCTGGCCCGGATGCGTACCCCGACCCAGCGGGTGAAGGGCATCCACCAGGTGACCGGATCGGTCGGCACGGTCGATCTCTCGGTCGACCCGGACCGGCTCCGGGACGCCGTCACCGGAATACGCGTCTTCGCCGGCTACTCGGGCTGGTCCCCGGGGCAGGTGGAGGAGGAGGTGGCCCGGGGGTCGTGGTTCGTGCTGGACGCGCTGCCCGGCGACGCGTTCATGGAGCGCCCCGACGACCTGTGGCCGATGGTGCTCCGCCGGCAGGGCGGGATCATGGCGGCGGTCGCGCACTTCCCACCGGACGTACTGCTCAACTGAGCCGGGACGGCGCGCTGCCCCCTCGGATGACCGTGGCCGCGAAGGTGTGTACTATTGCGCGGGTGCCCGGGAGACCGGGCAGGCAGTGAAGCAAGGGGCCGTGGCGCAGCTGGTAGCGCACCACACTGGCAGTGTGGGGGTCAGGGGTTCGAGTCCCCTCGGCTCCACCCGAAACCGCAGGTCAGCGGCATTTTCAAGCGATGCTTGTGAATGCCGCTGACCTTGCGTCTCACATCGTCTCACGACGTGGAGGCTGTCGGCCGCTTGGAGCGGTCTGCTCCAGTGGTCGGAGCATGGGCAGGGCAGCCGCGAACCTTGCTTCTCTCCGGAGCGATTTCCCTGGTCATAGTGGCTGCGTCGGCCCGTTGGCCCGTCCGGCTCGTCGATGTTCGCCGGCTCCGAAACCGTCGGCGAGGCACCGCACCACATCGAATGTGTGGGGGTAACGGGCCGGACTGAATGCTTGATTGGTCGATGCGGCAGCAGTAGGCGGCCACGACGAGGGTCGGCCTGTCCCCGCCGTTCAGGGCCGCACGGAGGTCGCCGTCGACGACAACGGCCGGCTACGCCTGCGGCTACCGGAACCGGCGCACCGCCGAGGCCGGCGTTCCGGGCAGGAAGCTCCGGTCCAGGTCCCGGAGGTTTCAGGTGGAAAGTAGGGTGCCGCCGGTGATGCCCGCAAGTCGGACCGTGCGATCGGCGAGGGTGGCGTCGGTGGCGTCGTGACTGGCGAAGATCACCGCCGCGCCGGCGCGGACCCGTTCGGCGAGCAGGTCGTGGACGGTAGCCGGCTTGCCGCGTCGTCCGATCGGTGACGCTCGACTCGACTCCCAACGAGATCAGCGGAACGCTGTCGGCGCACTGACGTCCCGGATTCCGGCGGTGGGGACGGATCCCTTCTCCATCGCCGGCCGGTCCGCATTCCTGGCCGGGCAGCCCGGCTGGAGCTCGCCGGGCCAGGTCTCGGATTTCGTCGGCACCACCGGCCACTTCGGCGGCGGGTACCTCGATGGACACCGGAGATCATCGCCCAGGCACGTGGCCAGGACGTGATTGCCGGCCCGGTGGGGCTCCTCCGGCCTCATCTCGGGTGATGGTGGAGATGGTCTGCTTGGACACCCCAGCGCCGTACACCTCGGCCAAGTGGGCGGCGATCTCCCCGTGCGTCAGCCCCTTGGCCGACAACGACAGGACCATGTCGTCGACGCCGGTCAGGCGCCGCTGCCGTTTCCGCACGATCTGCGGCTCGAACGTACCCGCCGCGTCCCGCGGCACCCGGACCTCGACCGGCCCTACATCGGTGAACACCATCTTGGTCCGGCTGCCGTTACGGGTGTTCCGGCTACCCCGACCCGCCGGGTCGTGCTTGTCATAGCCGACGTGGTCGGTGATCTCACCGTCCAGCGCCGATTCCAGGACCCGCTTGATCAGCTGCCGCAACAGCCCACCCTCGCCGGTCAGCTTCAACCCGTCCCCACGAGCCCGATCGACCAGCATCGCGATCAACTGCTCATCCGTGACCGCATCCGCCGGCCTGGCGGCCGGCTCCTGCCCCGAGGTGATCTCGGTCGTCATCTGGCGTCTCTCCCTTGATCGGTGGCGGGAGGACGACGCCGAGCACGAGACGTACACCGACTCGGGCGGCAAGTCCGGCGGGCAGAAGGAGAAGCTGGCGTACACCATCCTGGCCGCGTCGCTGGCCTACCAGTTCAAGCTCGACTCGACGGCCACCGGCGCGAACACGTTCCGGTTCGTGGTGATCGACGAGGCGTTCGGGCGCGGCTCCGAGACATCGACCCGGTTCGCGCTCGCCCTGTTCCAGCGGATCGGTCTGCAACTGCTGATCGTGACCCCGTTGCAGAAGATCCACGTCATCGAGCCGTACGTGGCCGCGGTCGGGTTCGTGGACAACCCGAACGGCCACTACTCGCGTCTGCAGAGTCTGACCATCGAGGAGTACCACGAGCGGCGGCAGGCACACGAACTGGGCGCATCGCCCGCGTCCGGGGCCTGACATGGGCGCTGCCTCGCGGATACCACGCTGGACCGGGCCCGACGATCTGGTCGAGCGGCTGCGTCGCCGGTGGGAGACGGGGGAGTTCCTGACCGCACTGGGACAGGGGGCACCGTGGGAGCCGGTCGTGGTGCCGCTGCGCGCCCCGACCGCGGCCGAACTGGCCGACCACTTCGGCGCCGCCCAGGACCGGATCGGCCGATGGTGGAAGGTCGACCCGGATCTCGTACGGCTTGAGCAGCGCAGCGTCGGTGGTCGACTGATCGGTGCCAACCGGGTACCCGCCCGGGCGGTGATCGACACTCCCCAGCAGCTCTGGGCACTGTTGCGGGTCGAGGAGGACGTGGCGACGTACGAACGACTGCTGGAGGTCACCCAGGCGAGCGCACCTGCGTTGGTGGACTGGATGGTGGCCCATCCGATGCGGGTGCTCGGGCTCGCGGATCGGTGGGGGAGCCTGGTCGACACCGTGCTCTGGATCGACCGCAACGGGCGGCCGGAGGTCTATCTGTGGCATGTCGACGTGCCGGGCGTCGACACCAAGTTCATCGAGCAGCACCGTGGGGTGCTGGCCGGGCTGCTCGACCGCCAGCTTGAGCCGAGCCGGATCGACCAGGCCCACCCGCCGAGCCGGTTCGCGCAGCGATACGGCTTCCGAACCAGGCCGGTGTACGTTCGGCTGCGGGCGCTGGGCCGGAAACCGCCGACGCCGGGGCCGTACCGGGAGGTGACGGTACGGGTGGAGGAGTTGGCGGCGACTCCGGTCGAGGCGTCCCGGGTCATCGTGGTGGAGAACGAGATCACCTATCTGGCGCTGCCGCCGGTTGACGATGCCGTGGCGATGCTCGGCGGCGGGTACGCGCTGTCCGGTCTGGCACCGCTGAACTGGCTGAACTCCCGTGAGCTGGTCTACTGGGGCGACCTGGACACGCACGGCTTCGCCATCCTGGACCGGCTGCGTCAGGTCTTTCCGCACACCCGGTCGATCCTGATGGACCGGCCGACACTGCTCGCCCATCGCGACCACTGGGGTCGGGAGCCGAGTCCGGTCCGAGCCGAGCTGCCCCATCTGCACCCGGCGGAGGCCGACCTCTACGCCGACCTGCTTGCCGACCGGTACGCCCCTGCGCTACGTCTGGAGCAGGAACGTATCCGGTTCGGCACGGTCGAGCGGGCACTCCGCCGAGCAGACGCATCCGGTGTGTGACGTCGTGCCACGGGCCCGGCATCGGGACAGGTGGTCGCCAAAGCTGAGAGTGGGCCATGGCAGCGGATCAGGATGCCTACCGCTGCCGAGGCTGGGTTGCGGGGTGGGGGGACGCCCAGCCCGCCCCGCTGCGGCGATATCTCACAACCGTCTCACGGACGACTCGGAAAGGTCCGGTTGAGGCCGACGTGGTTCGAACCCTCAGTGGATGTTCCCCAGCCTTCGACCACGTACGTCCTCGGCCGCGAGCGGTCCGCTGCTGTCTCGTCCCCGGCCGCCGTCGGGACAGCCAGCCCGGTCATCGCGCCGGGCGAGGTCCCGGAAGATCACCGACGGCCCCACCGGAACCCGCCGAGATCAAATCGGGCGACCGGCTGAACTGGCCTCCCTCATGGCTGACCCTTGAAACTCAGAACCTGCCGCGTTCGGTGGCAACGTCCAGCCATGCGAGCACCCGGTCGGCAAGATGGTCGGCCGAGGGTAGCCACGCCACGAAGCTGCCCCGGCGGTCGGTCGGTACCGGGTCGGGAACGGCCGCGAACCGGCCGCCGGCCGCGGTCACCAATGCCCGGCCAGCGGCGACGTCCCAGGCGTACACGTTGGTGTTCAGGGCCATGTCCGCTCGACCGCTGGCGATCCAGGCCAACGCCAGTGCCGAGGAGCCGATGCGACGCAGTTCGGCGTGCCGAAGCACGTTCCCGACCAGATGGCTGTCCCCGGGCCGGAATGCCGGGCCGCCGTTCGGCACGTCGGTGAGGACCAACGGCGGGCCGACCGTCGATCGCTCGTCCACCGGAAGTCGCCAACCGTCGAGCCGGAGCTCGTCACAGTGTGCCGCGAAGGTCTCGCCGCCGACCGGGTCGTGGACACATCCGCCCAGAGGCACGCCGCCAACCTCGTACCCGATGGATATGCAGAACAGCGGCAGGCCACGGAGGAAGTTGTAGGTGCCGTCGATCGGGTCGACATACCAGCGGAGGTCTCCGTTCCCACGGGGGCCGCTTTCCTCACCGACCACCGTGCAGTTCGGAAATGCCGCGTCGAGGGTCTCCCTGATGATCTCCTCAGCGCGGAGGTCGCACTCGCTCACCAGGTCGGTGGCGGGTGCGCCGGCCGCGCCAGGCGGAATCTTGTGCCGCGTCCGAACCTGCTTGCGGAACTGGCGGAGCAGGTATTCGCCGGCTCGATGGCTCGCGGAGACTGCGGCACCGAGGAGGGCCGGCATGTCGTCGGTGTCCCATGGGCGCCTCTCGACGTCCAAGCGTATGGTCACGGCTGCTCCTCAGGCGATCACTGCGCTCGGTGGCCGCCGATTGGGCGGTGCGGATCGGCGACCACGCCGCAGACGAGGCGTACGTACCCGTCCGCCAATGTGTCGACCTGTGCAGACGTGAAGTGCCGCGGGTCATAAGCGAGGACGCCGCCGCTGCCGTTGACGCGTGCGCCCGGCGCGTGCCGCCGAACATGCCTCGGAGGCTGCCAGGACGACGTGTTGCTGCCAGCGACGGTTTCCGCACTGAACCACGCATCGATGAGATGCACGAAAGGCCATGGCCGGTCGTCGAGAAAGGCGGGATGGACGAGGGCTGCCAATCGGGTGAAGGGCGGCGCGACCCGCGCCGCTTCGGTGAGTCGCTCCTGTACGTGGCAGCTCAGGTCGTGGAACGACATCGAGGTGGAGACTCGAATCTCCACGTAGAGGATATCGGCGAACCGGCCGACGAGGCTGCCGAGAGCACCGCCGTGCCGCCCCGGCGTCGGCGTTCCCATCACCACCCGGTCGGTGCCCGCGCGTAGCGCCAACAGAGCGGCATAGGCACCGAGCAGCAAGACGAATCGCGTCGTGCCGATCAGGCGTGCCGTCCTGGTCAGCCCGACGCGGGTCGGCGGCGGTAGGGAGAACCTGCGTCGGACGAGCGACGGCGGCTCCGCCACCGGTGGGTCCGCCTGCGGTAGCGCCTCCGGCAGTGGAAGGAGCCGCTGGCACCACTGACGGAGTACGTCATCGTCGAGGGCCGGGGTGGATGCCCGCGACGTGACGGTTGCCCGGTAGGTCGTCGGCACGGCGGCAGGTGCCGGTCCCAGTCCGGCGCGGGCCCGGTACGACCTGCCGAGTTCGCGTATCAGCACCCAGATGGAGCGTTCGTCGCCCACGATCGGGAACAGACTCACGACGAGCACCGAGTCCCTCTGCCGGCGTACCAGATAGGCGGCCCAGAGAGGACCGGCAAGGAGATCGAAGCGGCGCCGGACCGCCGCGTCGACGACCGCGGCGAGACGCTCGGCATGGTCGGCCCGGAGATGGTCGCCGGCAGTCGAGACGATCAGCGGTACACGCGGACAGCCCAGCGTCAGCCGGGGTTCCATCCCCGCACGCGCGAATCTCGTGTGCAGCGGTTCGTGTCGTTCTCCGACCTCGTCGACCGCTGCCCGCAGCGACGCGATGTCCACAGTTCCTGGAAGCATCGCCGTACCGACGAGGTTCATGGCCGCCGCCCCGGGATCACCCGGATGGAAATACTTGAGGTACTCCCAAAGAGTCTCCTGGGCGGGTGAGAGCCGAAACGAATCGGCAGATCCGACGAGCATCGGGACTCCCGTGGTGGGACATCGACATTCCGTATGCGAATGGTGGTCGGACGGCGACGAACGATGGCAGAAGTGGGTCTCTGTCGCATCTCCTCAGGTGGGCGAGGCTGGCATCGGGTGCCGCTGGACGAACAGGAATCGCCTCGACACTTTCGGGTCGACGGCCGGCGGCGCACTCGGCCGATCGAACATGTATTCCGCCTCAAAATATAAGCTGACGACTGGGTGACCGCAAGCCGTCGTCGATATCCAGCTTGGCGTGTTTGCGCCAGGACCGCGGCCGTCCTGCCGACCTGTTTTCCGAAAATCCGCTGGTCAGCCGCCCGGTATGGGTGAACGCTTCACTCGCGGTCGGAGGGATTGGCGGCCGGTGCCCGGAGGACGCCTTCCCGGGTTCGCCAATTACTGCTACGTTGTTCGCGGAATCAATCACGTCCCACGACGCCAGAAAGACACCACGGTGTGGCGGTCGTCCGCGACGGGCAGGGCCGGACGCCGCCGACGGGAAGAGGGTCAACAGTGGACGGGAACCACGCTGTGGACGGCGTGATCACGGTGGTCACACCAACGCGACGCCGACCGCACCTCATCGGACGAGCTATCGAGTCGGTGGCAAATCAGTGCTGTCGTCACGTCAGCGAACACGTCGTGCTCGTCGACGATTGCCCGAGTACCTGGTCGTGGTTGGGGCGAGAGTTGCCGTCGTTCGTCCGCCCCCGATTCGTCCCACGAGGCCCACGGGAGACCGGTGGGCCGGCCCGGGCGGCCAAGTTGCGCGATATCGGCACAAGCGTCGCACGGACCAGGTGGGTGGCCTACCTGGACGACGACAACGAGTGGGAGAGCAACCATTTGCACACGCTGCTCAGTGAGGCGATAGAGTCGGCCTGCCCTGCGGTGTATTCCTGGGCACAGGTGTTCCATCGGGACGGCACCCCATACCTCGACGAGGTCAACCCGTGGAGCCAGGACCTCGATTCCGGACGCGCCGAATATGCGCGTCTACGAAAAGCCGGTGTCGTGACACCCGGTTCCCACGTGTATCGGGACCGGTTGGACCTGTTCGACGGCGAGGATGCGATCCGGTCCGTCGATCAGAGCGCCTGGTTGCTGGAGACGGATCTCGTCAGACGCATCACTTTCAGCAACACCTCGATACGGCCGAACCGCGAGGAAGGGCTCGCGGAGGACGACATTTTCAATTTGAATCTCGTCGCCGAGGGGATAGGCGCGCGCCCCACCGAGCTGGCGACGCTGCGCTATTATCTCGGTGGTTATTCGACCGCACCGGAGCAGAACGAGCCAGCCGACTGGTGAGGGGCGGCGCATGTTCTCGCGCACCCCAGTCCCCAGCACCCCAGTCGGCTGCCCCGCCGCATCACCAACTCGCCTCGCCTCGCCTCCAGGGCGATTGCATAGTCGGCCGGCGGGTTGTTGACCAGGAGGTTCGAGACGAGTTCGGCCTCTGTGGAGGCGTAAGAAGCGGGTGAGGCCGCATCGGTGATCATGGAGTTGCGACGCTTCATGACTCCGAGGAAGACCCCACCCGCCGATGGCATCATCTCTCATCCGGGCACTGGCCGTAGCAGCACCCGCCTCCCTCGCCGAGGCGGTGCCAGTCACCGACGGTGAACACCGCGGGCTGCTGCACGCGCTCGCCGCTGTTCCTGATCCACGCGACCCACGAGGCGTGCGTTACCCGCTGACCCCGCTGCTGGCGGTGGCGGTCTGCGCCGTCATGGCTTGGGCGTCGTCGTTCGCCGCGATCACGGATTGGCTGCACGACCTGGACGAACAAGCTCAGGAACGGCTCGGGTTCACCGCAGGAGTGCCGGTCGGTAGCACTGTCTGGCGGATCCTGACGCGCCTGGACGACACGCTGCTCGGCACCGTCCTGGCCGGCTGGCTGCGCACCCGCACTCCCGTCGAGGTGACCGCGCCGAGGCGGTACCGCACGGTGATCGCCATCGACGGCAAGACACTGCGCGGCGCCCGTACCGGCGACGGCCGCCAGGTGCATCTGCTGTCCGCCCTGGACACCACCACCGGGATCGTGCTCGCCCAGGTCACCGTAGACGCCAAAAGCAACGAGATCCCGGCGTTCGCCCCGCTGCTCGACGCCGTCGAGGCGGTGCTCGGCACCCTGGCCGGGGTGTTGTTCATCGCCGACGCCCTGCACACCCAGACCGGTCACGCCGACGAAGTCACCGCCCGCCGAGCGCACCTGCTCGTACAAGTGAAGGCCAACCAGCCGACCCTGTTCAAGCAACTCAAACGGCTGCCCTGGGCACAGATCCCGGTCGGTGACCGCACCCGCGACCGCGGCCACGGCCGCCGCGAAACCCGCACCGTCAAAGCCGTCACCGTCGCCACGCCCGGCGGCATCGCCTTCCCCCACGCTCAACAAGCCGTGCGGATCACCCGCACCCGCATCGTCGCTGGCAAGACCAGCCGCGAGACCGCCTACCTGACCGTGTCACTGCCCGCCGGCCAGGCTCTGCCCCGCGACCTGCAAACCTGGATCCGCCGCCACTGGCACATCGAGAACCGCCTCCATCACGTACGCGACGTGACGTTCCGTGAAGACCTCCACCAAGCCCGGACAGGCAACGGACCCGCCATCCTCGCAACCCTGCGTAACACCGCGATCGGCTGGCACCGCACCACCGGCGCGACCAACATCGCCCGAGCCACCCGCCAAGCCAACCGCCGATCACACGACCTGATCACCGCCGTGACCAGCAGTTACCCGACAACGCAATAGCCCTGGCCTCGCCTCGCCTCGCCGACGCCCGACGCCAACAGCCGTCCGGCTGTCCTGGCCCGGCCCACGGTTGACGGTGGCGACACCCGCAGGAGCAGGTCAGGTCGATCTCGCCCGCCGCGACGTGATGGTGGGCGTCGACGCGCCGGCTCCGCACAGACTTGACTCGATCGCCCGGCACACCTCCTCGGCTCGGGCAGCGTCCTCCCAGGTCGCCAGGTGCGTCGCGGTGGTGCCGCCCTCGACGACGGCGAGGAAGGCGCGTATCTCGGCGGCGTAGGCCTCGGCGAAGCGCTCCCGGAAGTCGGCGTACCCTCCGGCGCGTGCCGGGTCAGCGGTGCGTACGGTCGTCCGCGTACCAACCAGTTCGGCATAGACCTCACAACCGTGGCCGCTCATCCGCTTGCTGATGATCGCGCAGACCACGCCGTTGGCCAGTCGGACCGAGGTGAGCAGGGTGTCCGGCACCTTGTCGAGCTCCGCCTGCACGCCGGTCACCTGGGCGACCGGCACGCCGAAGATCCACAACATCAGGTCGACGTCATGGATCTGCAGGTCGTACGCAAGGCTTCCACCGGCGACCTGATATCCCGGCGGCGGCGGGGCGCCGTCGAAGCTGGTGAAGGCGGCGTACAGGAACCGGTCGCCGCCCTCTCGCACCCGGTCGCGCAGGGCCAGGTACTCCGGGGCGAACCTGCGCTGGAAACCGATGTACAGCGGTACCTTCCACCGATCGGCGGCCGCGCCGAGCGACCGGGTGGTCACCGGGTCCGCACAGCAGGGCTTCTCGACCAGCACCGGTACACGACGATCGAGCACCTGGGAGACCACCCGCGCGTGGGTGTCGGTGGGGGAGCAGACGACGTAGCCGCCGACGGTACCGACCTCGGACAGGTCGGCGACCACAGCCAGACCCGGATGGCCGGCGAGCTGGGCGGCCCGCCGCTCGTCGGGTTCGACGACGACGACCTGCGCGCCGCTCGCGACCAGATTGCCGGCGTGTACGGCGCCGATCCGCCCGGCGCCGATCACCGCCACCCTCGGCCGGTCGTTCCTGCCGATCGGGTCCTCAGCCATCGAGTCGCCGTCCCGCTCGGCCCGCAGCCGGGTCGTTCAACAATCGTGCGGCCATCTTCCGATCGACCTTTCCGGTAGACGTCCGGGGCAGTGGGTCGGTCACGAACGAGATGCGGAACGGCACCGCGGCCGACTCGACCCGCCTGGCACAGAACTTCCGTACCTGCACCGCCGACAAGTTCTGCTCCGGAGCGGTTCGGATCAGCGCCGCGACCCGGGTTTCGCCGCTCGGCGCGGTCCACGGCGCCGTCACCGCCTCCGTGACTCCGTCGAGCACCGAGATGACGTCCTCGACGTCCTCCAGATCCACGCTGACCCCGTTGACCTTGATCCGGAAGTCGCGGCGGCCGAGGAACCGCAACGCGCCGTCGGGTCGTCGTTCGACCATGTCACCGGTGCGGAAGTAGATATCGCCGGGCCAGCCTGGCGATGCCTGGACGAAGCTGCCGCTCCCGACGGTGCCGAGATAGCCCTCCGCCTGGAACGGGGTGGTGACGACCAGCTCGCCGGAGCCTGGGCCGCGCAGCTCGGTGCCGCCCTCGTCGATCAGCCGGACGTCGACGCCGGGCAGCGGCTCGCCGAGCGGGATCCGTTCGGCGACCACCTCGTCGTAGTCGAGTCGGGCGATCAGCGAGTCGTTGGTCTCGGTGCTGCCGTAGATGTTGTAGTAGCTGGCCGCGGGAAACATCTGTCGGATCACCCGCCGGGTCGGCAGGGGCGTGTTGTCGCCGGTCATGATGACGTGGCCGGCCGACAGCGCCTCAAGGTCACCGGACTCCGCGAGCCCGCGGGCGAGCCGCTCGTACAGCACCGGAACGCCCTCGACGAGATCCGGTTCCCAGGTTCGGACGAGCGCGGCGAGGTGCCGGCTGTCGCGCAGCGCCGGTCCGGTGGCGGCCACCACGGTGCCGCCGTACGCCAGGGTGGTCCACACCTCGAGGAGGGACAGGTCGAAGTTGAGCGGGGCGTAGCTGAGGACTCGGCTGCCCGCACCGATCATGAAGCGCTCGGCGGCCCAGGCGGCGAAGCGCGCGATGGCATCCTCCCGCAACGGGACGAGCTTGGGGTTGCCGGTCGACCCCGACGTGCAGAAGACCAAGGATGCGGCCGGCGGGGGTGAATCCGGCTCGACCTCGGCCCGTTCCATCCGGGCCTGTTCCGGCCCGGCACCCGGCGAGGCGACCAGAGAGAACCCGGTTTGCCGCTGGGCCGCTGCCCGCGCCGCCGGCGTCGCCGAATTGGGCAGTAGGACGACCGGGCGTCCGGCGATCATGGCGCCGAGGATCAGCGGGATGCCGCCGTCGCCGGCCCCGCAGACGACCGCGACGGCGCCGTCGGCGCCGTCGGCGGACTTCAGCGTGTCGGCATGAGCAGCGGCGAATCGGTGCAACTGCCCGTAGTCGACGGTTCCCACGGGCGTCGCCACGGCGATCCGGCCCGGGTCCACCTGGGCCAGCCGCCGTACAGATTCGATCACGGTGATCACCATCGCCTCCTCCGGCTCAGTCGACGATCGCGAAGGCCCGTACCGAGCAGGTGCCGAAGGCGTGTACGGCCAGGGGTGGCGCGAAGAACCGGAAGTCCCTCGACAGAAGACGATCGAGGCCGCGCAGGTGCTCTACGAGTGGGATGCCGGCCGCCAGTAGCAGGGAGTGTGCCGGCCGGGCCCTGTCCGACATCGCGTCGATGTTGACGGAGTCGATGCCGACCACCGCCGGGGCGAGCGCGGTGAGTCGGTCGACGAGTTCTCGCCCCAGGTACGGGTGGGACGCTCCGAAGTACTCCTCGGTCCCCCAGTGCCGGTCCCAACCCGTCCGAAAGAGCACGGCCCTGCCGGCCACCTCGATGCCGTCGAGAATCTCCGGTCGGATCTCGCCCTCCAGGGCCGCGGTGCATGCCACACCCACGACATCCACGACCCGCTCCAACGGTATTCCGGCGGTGTCGGCCCCGTCGGGATAGCGGTGGAACGGCGCGTCCAGATAGGTACCGGTGTTGGCGACCATGTCGATCCGGCCGATGTGGAACTCCACGCCGTCGGCATACCGCGAGCGGGACTCGGTGCGGGACAGATGGGTGGTGATCTTCGGTCCGGGTAGGCCGGGATACGTCTGCATCCCCTCGTGGATGGAATGACTGAGATCGATAATCACGATGTTTGCTCCTGTTCCGTGCCAGATCCGGGTACCGCTCGTCGGAGCCGGTCGACGTGCGCCAGCGTGACGATCAGCCCGGCGTGCCCGCCGGGTGGCGGACCGGGCCACGCAGCCTCGGTGGCACGGTGGCGGTACAGACCGTGCGGCGACTCCAGCCGCTGCACCGTGACAGTGCCGGCCACCAGGCGTAGCGTGACCGCGCCGGTGACGATGCGATCCAGCCGGGCCAGCACCTCCCGGATGCATCCGGTGGTGTGGTCGAACCATCCACCGGCGACGGCGGAATCCGTCCAGGCCGTAGCGAGTGTCTGCCGGAGGCCGTGCTCCCGCGCGTCGAAGACGGCGTTCGACAGCGCCCGGTGGGCGGTAGTGATCACAGCGGCCGCGGGCGCCTCTCGAATCTCGTGGTTCTTACCCCACAGGTGCGTGTCCTCCAGCCCGGAGAACCGGCCCACACCCCGGGTACCGGCCAGTTTGTTGAGGCGCCACACCAGCGGGCCGAGTGGCATCCGCTTCCCGTCGAGCGCCACCGGCAGGCCACCCTCGAAGGCGAGGTCGAGGATGACCGGACGTGCCGCCTCCGGCGCGTCCGGTGCGCAGGTCCACTCGAAGACCTCGGTGTCGAGGACGTTCTCGGGGCTGTCCAGACTGCCGCACTCGATCACCCGCGCCCAGGGATTGGCGTCGATGCTGTGTTCGCCGTGCCGGAACTCGACACCGGCAGCGGCGAGCTCCGCCACCATCGTCGGTCGCGGCGTCGCCGATTCCAGGAACGGGGCGGCGAGTGGCAGGCCCGGCGCCGCGTGCGCGATCGCGGTGGACAACCGGATCCCGCTGTTCTGCAGGGCTGTCGCGCTGTGGCAGATGGCGTCGCAGCCGCGTTCGGCGGCGACCCGGGCGGCCACCTTTCCGTACAACGGGCGCGAGATACTCGACCCTATCGGGTAGAGGCCCTGGTAGAACGCCTCGGCGTGGATCGCGGCGGGGAGAAAGTCACGGAAGAACTCGTCCTCTGCGGAGAGCCGGACCGGCTCCGCGCCGAGGGTACGCGCCCGCTCGGCGGCGTCCTCCTCACCGGTGCCCAGGTCGACCGTGAGTGCGACAGGCTCGGAACCCCGGGTGACGAACCATCTGAGCAGGTAGGACCCGTCCACGCCACCGGAGTAGAGGACCAGCGGCCGACGGGGCAGGTGCCGTTCCAGGCTGTGCAGACTAGACGCGAATTGCATCGGACTCCTCCGCTGACCACAGGATGAGCGAGACCGGCGGGCGGCGGGTCAGGGGCGAACCACGCGGGAGAATGGCGGTCGGCCTGCCTCGCACTGACGGAGGTCCGCGATGGCGAATGCCCGCCGCAGCCAGCGGTCGCGACCGTCGAAGCGGGGTACGAACGGCGTCCGGCCGTGCATGGCGGTCCGATTGTCGATGACCAACAGGTCTCCGGGAGTGAGCCGGACACCGACCGCGACCTGCCGCAGTGTCTCGAAGAGCCGCGACATGGCGAACTTACCGTCGTCCGTGGTCGCCTCCATCGCGTGCAGGTCCGCCACCACTGTGACATTCCCGGCGTGTTCGGTGATCGCTGCCAGCAAGGGGGAGTACTCGGTCCGGTCGGTGCCGACGAAGGAGGTGCTGTAGGCGATCCGGAAGACCGGTTCGCGCAGGCACCGCACCACGTCGGGCTCCAGCAGGGGCAGCGCGTCGGCGACGCCCGCGACCACGGTCTGTGAATTGCCGTCCTGGTCCGGTCGCAGGCAGAGCAGCGTGACGAAGTCGGGCTTGGTGGGGTGGAATCCGTTCTCCGTGTGCAGTTCGAGAAGAACGCTGCCGACGTTTTCCTGGTGGTTCTCCAGGCCACGTAGCGCCACGATGTCCTGCACGAGCGCGCCGCCCTTCTCACCAGCGTAGGCGATGAGGTCGCCCAGTTGGGCGAGGACGATCAGCTGGGCCAGCGTGCTGATCGGCAGGTCAGGCAGGGGCAGCGACCTCCGGTCCGATGGCGTCGGTGGCAACTCGTCGTCGAGTGGCATTCCGCGAATCAGTAGCGCGCCGTGGTCCGTGCTCTCCCAGCGGAACCGGGCGAGGGAGGTGACCAGGTCGGCGGGCAGGTACCGGCTGCCGGCGACCGTCTCCGCCACGAGGCGGTTGTCGAGCACGTCGACTGTGGGACACCGGTCGATGATGTCCCGGCAGCCAGCCACCAAGGTCGCGCGGTCGTCCGCGCCCAGGGTCGCCGATTGCAGCCGCTCCGGGAACGGCAGCTCGGGCGGTTTCATCGGATGCTGACTCACCTTGTCACGCCTCCACGAGTTCGTTCGTCACGCCCGTTGGCATCGGGTGAAAATGTCGGTGATGGCGCGGACGTCGTGAACGGCGTCCCGAGCGTCCGAGCGGCACGCCACCCCCTTCGTCACCACGTCGGCGAAATGCTCGAGCTCGCGCTTGAAGGGGTCCGCGTACGCGCCCTCCTCGACCAGGCTGGCCAGCGGGCCCCGCGCCGAGGCCGAGTACGTGTGGCGCACCGTCGCCGGGGTGTTCTTGAGGTAGACGGACGGGTACTCCAGGGTCGTGTGTGCCGTCGGACCGGCGACCAGGAAGTCTTCGCGGTAGCCGCCGGACAACCCGGTCATCACCGCCAGCGTGAGCGAGGCCGCGTCGCCGTCGTCGGTCTCCCACAGGGCGTGCACGCCGTACCGGCCGAGCAGGGCGCGAGCGGCGGTGAGGCGATACCCGGCGCGAAAGAGCCCGCGCAGGCAGTACAGCTCGTGCGTAGCCAGGTTGTGCAGCACCTCTTCGAAGAAGTACGTCCAGGTCGGTTCCGCCCGGGTGGTGCTGTCCGCGGCCGGCGCGGCGCACCGGGCGACGACGTGGTGCGCGCGGAAGAAGTAGTCGTCGGGAAGCACGGCCGTCGCCCTGATGAGCCGTCCGGGCGGCTGTTCCGCAGCCAGGTCGCGGAACCGGTCGTACGCGGTGTCGAACAGCCTGCTGTACCCGACCATCACGGTCACGCCGGCCGACTCGGCCCTGTCCGCGATGCGTTCGGCATCCTCGACGCGGTAACACAACGGCTTCTCGACCAGGACGTGCTTACCCGCCGCCACCGCACGTTGCACGAGATCGACGTGGTCACCCGGAGTGGCGATGACCACCGCGTCGACGCCGGGATCCCCGAGGAGAGCGGTGGCGTCGGTGGCGACCCGGTCGACCGCGAACCGCTGCGCGACCGTCTTGAGCACGTCCGGGTCGGTGTCGCAGACCGCGACGAGATGAAGGCGCTCGTCCAGTTCGCGCAGGTGCGGCAGGTGCATGATCTGAGCGATCTCGCCACAGCCGATGACCCCGACGGTGATGGCTCGGGGCGACATCACGGGACCGCCACGACGTCGGGCCGCAACGCGGCGCTGTTCGTGACGACCTTCTCCAGGGCCCGCACGATGTCGTCCATGTCGGTCGCCGAGGCGAGCAGCGCCCGATGCGGAATCGTCAGGACGGTGGCCCTCGCCGCGTGCACCTGCGGCAGGTCGAACCGCGTTGGGTCGAGCCGGGGCAGCAACAGCGGGTCGTACTTGTGCGGAGATCGTCGCGGGTCGTAGAGCCGGCACGCATTCAGCGGCTCGTGCAGTGCCTCGCAATGCAGCCCGAGTTCCGCGCCGAGGGCCTGTAGGACCGATTCGACCGGTACGCCGTCGAGCACCTCCGGATCGACCCGGAAGCAGTACCGGTAGTACGTCCGCCGCGTCACCGCTGGCGGGGCGGCGATCGGGTGCGCGTAGCCGAGGCCGGTGAGGAGCTCGTCCAGACGGGTGGCGTTCGCCGCACGCCGCTCGTTCTCGGCGTCCAGCCGGGCCAGGCCGCCGAGCAAAATCGCGGCCTGGATCTCGGTAAGGCAGAGGTTGCGGCCCTGCACCGTGCCGACATCGCGAAGGTTGGGCTCCAGCAACCGCGGGGACTCGGCGTAGCGGCGACCGTCCGCGCGGTACTCCTCCATCCGCTCGTACAGTGCCGCATCCCCGGTCACGCAGGCGCCACCCTCACCGGAGGTCAGAAGCTTGGACTCCTGCATGCTGAAGGTGCCGACGGCCCCGTAGGTACCGACCCGCGCGTTCCGATAGGCGGCGCCGTGTGCCTGGGCGCAATCCTCGATCAGCGCCAGGTGACGGCGACCGCAGAGATCCACGAAGGCGTCGAGGTCGGCGAGGCTCGACCCGTAGTGCACCAGCAGTACCGCCTCGGTCCGTTCGCTGATCGACGCCTCGGCGGCGGCCGGAGACATGCAGAGCGTCGCGGGGTCGATGTCGACGAGAACGGGGACGAGACCGGCGTTGGCGACCACGGAGGCACACGCCACCCAGGTCAGCCCGGGTACCAGCACCTCGGCGCCGTGTGTGAGGCCGAGCGCTTCGATTGCGACCGTCAGGGACGCCGTACCGCTGCTGGTGGCGACGGCGTACGGTACGCCGTGGTAGTCGGCCCAGGCCCGGGCGAACCGTCGCTCGTAGAGCTCGTGTCCGTTGTGGTCCTCGCTGATGGCCCAACGGCCAGACTCCAGTGCTTCGGCCACGGTCGCCTTCGTGCCGGCGTCCAGGCTGGGCCAGCCCGGCCATCCTGCGGCGCGCACCGGAGTGCCGCCCAGGAGAGCGAGGTCAGTGCCGTCGGGCATGGTGAGTCCTTCGCGTCGTGGGAGGCGGACGTTCGTGTGCCGGCCTCAAGCCTGCGGCCGGGACGATCCGACCCGGAGCAGGTCGCCGATGGTGACCCGGTCGATCTGCTCGAACAGTTCCGGCGTGGGCTCGACCGCGTGCCGGCCGTACCAGCGGACCAGCAGGTCCGTGACCATCAGCGAGTCGAGGCCCAGGCCGTCGTGTCCCAGGGAGAGCGACGGTTCGAGGGAGAGGCCCGCCAGATCGCAGGCGAACTCCTGTTCCAGAATGTCTATTATTTCTTCGATAGGCGAGTGCGGCGCGTCCATTGAAAGTCCTTCGATGCTTAGTCGAACGATGTCTGAGCGCCTTCTTCCCGGTTTATCGACGGAGGGGTCGGGAAGGTGCATCGATAATGGTGTCCCCGTCGGGGACGGTCTCAATCATATGCACGGCCGACGGGACCGTGCAAGCGAAGTGCAGTTCGGAGGATGGCGTATTCCCGCCAATGCTTGCCGGTTCGTGCCGCACGGCGGCGAGTACTTGCTGGCCGGAGACGCTCCATTTGCCAATCGATCAAAATCGATTGGTTACCGGTTATGGTCCGAGGCTCTTCCGTCGTGCGCGGGTCGGCTGCTACCTTGCCGATACCCATGTTCGGCAGGTTGTTTCGGCCGGTGCCGACATCGGGTCGACAAGCGATGCCGTGGTAGCCCCCGTTTGCGAATCGCTTCCGCCCGCTGCCGCGGGAAGACCCCGTCGATCCTGAACCGGAGGGTGCCGCGTGTTTAGCCTCGGAATCTACACCGGACCGCACGACCCGGCCGCCTGCCTCGTCGCGGACGGTCGCGTCGTCGCAGCGATCGAGGAGGAGCGTCTGACACGCGTCAAGTACGGGACCATCCGGGCGAATCTCGGACTCTGGGAGGAGTACGGCGACCGGTTCGGCTACTTTCCCTGGTCGGCGATTGCCTACTGTCTTCAGGCGGCGGGCATCGGCCTCGACGACGTCGACCGGATCGTGCTCGCCGACGACTACCTCGCGCCGATGGCGGCGTTGAACATCCCGGTGCGGGATCCCGAGCGCATCGTGGTCGCGCGCGACCCTGCCGGCTGCGCTCACCACTACATGCACGCCCTGTCCGCTTTCTACGCTAGTGACTTCGACGAAGCCGCGGTCCTCGTCGTCGACGGGGACGGTACCTGGACGGACGCCGGCTACGAGGCCGAGTCGGCGTACGTCTTCGATCGCGACGGGGGACACCGGACGGTCCAGAAGAACCGGTACGTGCCGCTCCCCACCGGCGGTCGTGTGCCCCATCTGTTCCACTCCGGGCTGGGCTGGATGTACGAGTACGTGACCGGCCTCCTGGGCTTCTCGAACGTACGCGCCGGTGTCCCGGACGCCGGTAAGACCATGGGCCTGGCGCCGTACGGCGGCCCGAGCTCGTTGCTCGCCGGGAAGTGGTTCCACGAGCGTGCGGGCCACTTCGACTTCCGCCCGTTCCTCGACTGGATCGTCTCGGCGGGATACGTGGACTACTTGGACGACCGGAGCTTCAAAATCATCGAGGATCCGGACCGGATCAGCGCGTATGCGATGGATCTCGCCTGGAAGGCGCAGAGTGAGCTGGAGCGCGGACTGCTCGCGCTGGCCGCCGAGGTGCGTCGGCGCACGGGCCGGCGCTACCTCTGCCTGGCCGGAGGGGTGGGGCTGAACGCGGTGGCCAACGGCGTACTGGCCCGAGCGGGGATCTTCGACCGGGTGTTCGTGCAGCCGGCGGCAGGCGACAACGGGCAGGCGATCGGGCTGGCGTACCACGGCTACGTGACCGCCGGGAAGGCGCGCACCCTGACCCCGATCCGGGATTCGTACACCGGGACGGCATACGCGACGGAGGAGATCCTCGCGCACCTACAGGCCCTGCGCATCCCGGCCGAGGTGATCGACGGCGACCTCGCGGAACACGCCGCCGCCGAACTCGCCGACGGCGCGGTGCTCGGCTGGTTCCAGGGCGGAAGCGAGTTCGGGCCGCGCGCCCTCGGCCACCGCAGCATCCTCGCCGACCCCCGGCCCGAGGACATGAAGGATCGAATCAACGAGCGGGTGAAGATGCGCGAGATGTTCCGCCCGTTCGCGCCCAGTGTCCTGAGCGACCTCGCGACCGAGGTGTTCGACATCAGTGCGGGGGCCGATCTGCGCTTCATGCTGTCGTGCTGTGGCGTTCGCGAGGAATGGCAGAAGCGCATTCCCGCGGTGTGTCATGTGGACGGCACCGCCCGGGTCCAGGTCGTCGACGCCGGCACGGACCAACTCTATTACGAGCTGATCAGCCGTTTCCACCGGCTGACGGGGGTGCCACTGGTGCTCAACACCTCGTTGAACGTTCGCGGTATGCCGCTCGTGGAGACCCCGGCGGACGCCCTGCAGTGCCTGCTCTCCTCCGATCTGGACGCTCTCTACCTGCACAACATCCGCGTGGTGTACCCCCCGCACGCCAGCCTGCACGTGCGGCTCGCTGACGGCTGGTCGCTGGCGGGGGCCACCGGCGGCGCCACCGTGCGGCACGCCAGGACCGGCCGTGCGCTCGACGTGACCGAGGACGGGGCCGCGCTGCTGGACGCTCTGGACGACGGACGCACCCTGCACGCCGCCACCGTCGCGGCCGGCATCGGCCCGGACCCGGACGGCGCCCGCCGGACAGCGGGAGCGCTGCTGCGCCGGGGGTACCGGGCCGGTGCCCTCAGCGTGGACGCCGGGGGCCTACCGTTCGACACCCGGTGGACCTTCGGGCGCCTGCCACGCGGTGAGGGTTCCCGACCGCATTCACCCTTCGCCGGCCCGATCGGTCCGGACGGCATCCGCCTGCCCCGGTCGGTCGGCCGATGACCCCGGCCGCTCCGATCACCGGGCCGCTGCCGAAGGGCTACGAGCTGCTGTGGGAGCGGATGCACGAGCTCTCTCCCGGCGATCCCGGCGGCTCCCGGTTCACCGCCCTGCTTACCCGCGACCTGCACGGTCCGGTCGACGTGGCCGTGCTCGGTACCGCCCTGCGGGAGGTGACGCGCCGGCATGACATGCTGCGGATGCGGTTCGCCGACATCGCGCCGGAACCCGCCGTGTCGATCGACACCGAGGTCGACGCGCCGCTGTCCGTCGTCGACCTACGTGCCTGTCCGCAGCCGCGGCGCCGTGCCGAGCTCGAGTATCACCTGTACGGCGAGAGCATCCGCAGGTTCGACCTGACGGTCGCGCCGCTGTGGCGGGCCTGCCTGGTCCGGCTGACCGACGACCGGAGCCTGCTCTGCCTCAGCTTTCCCGACCTGCTCTTCGACGCCTGGTCCGACCGCATTCTCGTGCAGGATCTGCTGCGTTGCTATGCGGCCGGCCTCGGCCTCGCGCCGGCGCCCGCGGTGATGCCGGCCGGGTACCGGGAACTGGTCGCCCTACACGAGCGGCAGTACGGCCGGACGTCGGCGAGCGTCGTGGCACAGGCCGGTCGGCTGCGTCGCCTGCCGCCGATGCTGCCTGTCGAGCCGCGCCGGGCGTCCGCTGGCGACCTCCTGCTGGATCCCGCCACGGTGGAGTTCGAGTTTTCCGCCGAGACCACCGCCGGGTTGGAGCACTCCGCGCTGCGGTTGCGGACTACGACGTACGTCGTGCTGATGACCGCGTACGCGATGTTCGTGGCGTCCGGCGCACGTTCCTCCCGGGCGGTGCTGAGCACGGTGACCCTGGGCCGGCAGAGTCGAGCGGAACGCGAGATCGTCGGCCAGTTCGGGCAGGACGTCTTCGTGCCTGTCGACATCGACTGGCGGGAGCCCGTCGAGGCGCTGATCGCCCGAGTACACCGAGACCTTGTCACCGCTCGGCTGGCCCGGACCGGGTACCGCAACCTGGTCCGGCTGATCGGCGCCGACCGGTATCCGCGGCCCTGGTCGGACCTCCATCTCTACGACTCCTACTTCCAGTCCGTGGTGCCGGGGACCAGCCCGCAAGCGGAGGGGCCGCTACAAGTGGGCGAGACGCCCGACATCGTTCCGAAACCGCGGCCGGGAGAGGACGGCTATCCGAAGGTCGGCGAGATCGCGTCGGCGGCCCTGCCGGCCTGGCAGAAGCAGGCGGCGCCGTGGATCGTGGTGGGCGGGGAGCGGCAGGGCGGCGCGTTGAACTACAACCGATCGTTCTACGACGACTCGCGGATGGCCGCCCGGGTCGAAGCGTTCCTGGACGTGGTACGCGGGGTGGCAGCGGACGCCGGCCGACCGGCCTGGCGTGCTGTCGGCTGAGGTGCCACGACATCGGCGGAAAGTGACCGCGATCGAGAGGGGTGCCGGCCCAGGTGGCCGGGGAGTGGCGTACACCGTGGCTGGC
The DNA here is from genome assembly GCF_040120695.1 of Plantactinospora sp. B6F1. Taxonomy (NCBI): domain Bacteria; kingdom Bacillati; phylum Actinomycetota; class Actinomycetes; order Micromonosporales; family Micromonosporaceae; genus Plantactinospora; species Plantactinospora sp. B6F1. The sequence goes on from NZ_JBEEAC010000028.1 coordinate 56,684, forward strand.
GCGCGCAGTGCGGCGGTACTCGCCGGTGGACCGGGGCGGCACGTCCGGGTTGCGGGCCCGCGCCGATGTCGGTCGTCGTGGCGTTCCCTGGTCGTCATGGTGCTCGTCGGACGCGTCGCTACCGCAACCGATGGCAGGACGGTCAGGTCGTCGTGCCACTGCTCCCTGGCCGGTCGGGCGTGGGGTCGGCCGAACGCCGGGCGCCGACGTCCACCTCATCGAGGAGTCCGGCGCGGGTCACCGCGACACCTGCCGCGAATCGGCTCTGCACCCGCAGGAGCTGCATGATCGTGGACACGTTGCGCTGTACGGTTCGCAGGCCCAGGCCGAGCCGGTGAGCGATGTGGCTGTCGCTGGCTCCCCGGGCGAGCATGCGCACGATCTCGTGTTGAAGGGCGGTCAGCACGGGGCGGGAGACGGTGAACATGTCGCCGGTCGGATGCCGCGGCGGCGAAGGGTCGCTGGACACAGAATCAATCCCAGTGTGAGTGGCGGGTGCATCCCTACCCGGACCCGACCCAGTAGCGGCGGGGCGCGGACAGGTGCTGCGTGCGCATGAAACGGTTCCGGACCGGGTGTCGGCGTGGGGACAGGCTCGCCGTGCCCCTCGGCAGTGCGGAGAGGCCAAACGGACGCAACCCGGGAGGCGATTCTGGCACTGATGCTCAGTCTGCTGCCTGAATCATCACAATGGTGGGGTGCTATTCAGCGAATGCGGTTGGAAGGTTCGCCCAATACAGGATTCCATGGAATATCCGTGTGGACTTGGTGTATCGGTACGTGAATTCCACGTTATCAGGATAAAGATCGGTCCGCAACATGTAATCGATTGAATGCGTTAGTCGCGATCCGTTCGCTCGCGTTGGCCGGCCGGAAGTCGTGCCTGATCGCGCTGCCCGCGATCGCCGGTCTTTCGCCGAACAGAGCCCGCACGCGACGGCGTACGTCCCGTCGTCGCATTCGTGGCGAGCCGACCCGACCAACCACGACGTCGGTCACGAGTTGAACGTAGCCCGCTCTCCATGCCAGGACGCCCAGAGCGCCGCGTACGGGCCCTCGGCCGCGACCAGGTCGTCGTGGGTTCCGCTCTCGATGACGCGGCCGGCTTCCATCACCACCACACGGTCGGCGTCGTGGGCGGTCTGCAGGCGGTGGGCGATGGCGATCACCGTACGCTCGTGCAGCACCGCCGCCAGCGCCCGCTCCGCCGCCCGCGCGGCTGTCGGGTCGAGCAGCGCCGTCGCCTCGTCGAGGATCACCGTGTGCGGGTCGGCCAGCAGCACCCGGGCCAGCGCGAGCTGCTGCGCCTCGGCGCCGCCGAGCGGGTGCTCGCCCAGGTCACGGTCGAGATCGTCGGCCCAGGTCGCGCCCACCGTCTCCAGTGCCCGCCGCAGCTTTGCGTCCGGCGCGGCGACCATCAGGTTGGCGCGCAGCGTGTCGCGGAAGACGTGGTGTTCCTGCGTCACGAGGACGACCTGGCGGCGAAGCTGGTCGGGCGGCAGGTCGGCGATCGGCACACCACCGACGGTCACCTCGCCCGCGGCCGGTCGGTCGACGCCCGCGAGCAGCCGGCCCAGCGTCGACTTGCCCGCGCCGGAGAGCCCGACAATCGCCAGCCGCTCTCCGGGCCGGATCGCCAGGTCGACATCGTCGAGGACGTCCAGGCCCTCCTCGTACGCGTAACGCACCCCGACGACCTCGATCCGGTCGTCCCGCGGGGTCCGCGTCGTGGCGGGCGGCGGCGCCGGCACCGCACCCAGCCCCTCGACCCGGGCGAACGATGCGCTGCTGCTCTGGATCTGCTCGACGTAGACGAGGATCGTGTCCAGCGGCCCGACGAGCTGCCGCAGGTACAGCACCGCCGCCCCGACCGTGCCGAGGCTGGCGTGCCCGTCCAGGTACAGCAGTCCACCGACCACGAGCACGAGCACGGACGGCAGCGCGTACGAGCTCTCCGCCAGTGGGAAGAAGACGGTGCGCAGCCGCAGCGTCGCCATCCGGGTGCGCCGCGTCTCGGCGATGGCCCGGCGCCCGGCGTCGAGTCGGCGCTCGCGCAGGCCGAACGCCTCGACGGTGCGCGCACCCTCGGTGGTCGCCGCGAGCTCCTCGGCGAGCCGCGAGTTGGCCGCACCCTCGGTGAGATAGGCGTCGCGCGCCCGCCGTAGGTAATACCGCGTGATGAACCAGATCCCGGTCAATCCCAGTAGACCCAGCACCCCGAGCACCGGATCGAGCAGCACGACCGCCACCCCGATGAAGAGCATCTGCACCACGGCGATGAAGACGTTCGGCAGGATGTCCCGCAACGTGGCGGCGATCGCATTCACGTCGGTGGTGCCACGCGCCGCCAGGTCACCGGCCGGAACCCGTTCCACCACCGCGGCAGGCAGCCGGAGCGCCCGCTGGAGAAACCCTTCGCGGATCCGTGCCGCCGTCCGCTCACCGAACCGGTACGCGATGAACAGCGCATACCGCGAGAGCACCATCTGCGCGACCGCGCACCCCAGCACCGCGATCGCCAGCCGGTCCACCGCTGCGACACCACCCCCGGCGGCCACCTCGTCGATGATCCGCCCCAGCAGCCAGGGCCCGCCGAGGCTGGCGACCGCGGCCAGCGCGTTGATGCCGATCATCGCCGCCACCGCACCCCGGTCCCGCCCGACCAGGCGCAGCGCCTCCCGTCCCACGGTCCGCTGGTCCGCCATCGGCAACACGGCACTCATGCGTCGTCCGCGAACGCCCAGCTGACCAACGCCCGGTACCCCGGCTCGTCGCCTAGCAGCTCCCGATGCGTTCCCGACGCCCGTACCCGCCCGCCGACCAGGTAGTGCACCACGTCGGCCCGATCCAGCAACACCGGCGACGTCGTGGCCACCACCGTCCCCCGGCCCCGCCGCGCTGCCGTGAGCCGCTCCGCGATGGCCGCCTCGGTGTGCGCATCCACGGCCGAGGTGGGCTCGACGGCGAGCAACATCTCCGGATCGGCGTGGACCGCCCGGGCCAGCCGCACCCGTTGCCGCTGCCCACCCGAGAGGTTCCGGCCGCCCCACTCGACCGTCCGCCCCAAGTCGGCAGCGACGTCATGGGCGACGGCGATCTCGATCGCTCTTCGCACCCGTTCGTCCCCGGGCTCGTCCCGCCCGGCTGGCACCCCGCTGCGCGGTCCGGCATTTCCAGCCGCTCCGGCCCGCGACCCGTCACCACTGGTCGGCGCTGCCGGTCCCGGCACGTCGCGGCCCGCCACCACCTCCCGTAGCGGTCCCGTGAACAGAGCGGCGTCGTTCTCGGCGACCAGGATGCGGGACCGGATCTCCGGCTGGGCGATTCCGGCGAGCGGCCGCCCACCCCAGGTCGCCGAGGTCGGCCCGTACGCACCGAGCCGGTCGAGCACCGCCACCGCGTCGGCCGGCCGGTCTCCCGCCAGCGCGGTGAGTCGCCCTGGCTCGGCCGAGACTCCTGATTCCGGGTCGAACAGGACCGCCGGCCCGTCCGGGGCAGGTTCGCCGTCCACCTTGTCCAGCGGCAGGCGTAGGAAGTCGACGACCCGGCGTGCCGCCACCAGCCCGTGCGCGGTGTCGAATCCACAGAAGATCAGCATGTTCACCGGGATGCCCAGCATCGCCGTGTACCCGTACACGGCGATCAGTTGCCCCGCGGTGATCTCGCCTGAGGCTGCCATGCGCGCCGCCACCCAGATCACCACGCCGAGGAAGACCACCGGCAGCCCTTCCCCGAGCGCCCCGATCCAGCTGGCCGGCCCGCCCACCCGGTAGCCCTGTTCGCGCAGCCGCGCCGACTCCCGTCCGTAACGTGCCTCGTGCTCCGGCTTGCCCCCGAGCCCGTTCAGCACCCGCAGGCCGCCGAGCACGTCGACCAGGCGCGCGTTCAGTTCGCCCTGCTTCTGCCGGTAGTCCAAGCCCGCCCGCTGGGTACGCCGGAGCAGCGGCCCCACGACCATCGCGAGCACCGGTACCCCGATCAGCACCACGGCCGCCAGCACCGGCGACGTCTGGAACAGCAGCACCGCGACCACGACACAGGTCAGGATCGCCGCCACTCCCAACCCACCGACGTTCATGGCCCGGCCGATGGTCCACACGTCCGCGATGCCGATCGTTACCACCTCGCCGGCCGTGACCCGCCGAGGCAGCGCCGCCCCCAGCTTCGTGGCATGCGTCATCACCAGGTCGGCCGTCCTCAGCGCCGCCGCCAGGCGCAGCTTCGTCATGCTCCGGTGCCGCATGATTCCGAGCCCGGCCCCCGCCACCCCGACGAGCAGCACCGCCGCGCCCCACCAGAGCAGCGTCTCCCGGCGCCCGTCGCCCAACCCACGATCGACTGCTTGCGAGATCAGGTACGGTGTGAACGCCAGACTCATGAACCACGCCGACCCGAACAACGCCCCGAGCGCCACCCGGCCCTTGAGTTCCAGCGCCAGCCGCCACAGATACCCAGCCGGTCCCCGTACGTCCACGAAGGCCATGCCGCCCGAAGTCCCTTCTGTACCGTTACCCGGTTTTCCGCCGTCCAGGACACACCGTCCCTAGTTGCGCGGCTCAGCGCTCGTCCCCCACGGAGCCGCGACAGACCCGGCGGCCACCGATGCCGGCTGCCGGGCGGTATCGCGAGCTCGTGCGGCGTTGCGCGTCGCCTGGTCCGTCATGATTGGTTCCGTGGCTGCTCGTCGGCGGCGTGCGGATCGTTTGAGCCGGAGTCGACGTGCGGCGGGTCCTGCTCCGAGGTCGCCTCGGCAACCAGCCGGGGGGTGGGATCGGCCTCCGCCTTGCGGACGTCCGCCAGCAGTTTGCTGATCACCGCGTCGGTCACCCAGGCGTCGCCGTTACGGGCGGCGGCACTCACCCAGTCACCGATGTCCCAGATCGCCCGGCAGGCGGCCAGTACGGGGAAGCTGGCCACCTCGTTCCGGCTCAGCGGACGGGCCTGCTGGTAGCCGGCGACGACGGCCGCCCAGCGTTCCCGCTCCTCCTCGGGGGAGTCCGGCCCGCGATAGTAAACGGTCAGGTCGTACGCGCGTAGCCCGAATCCGCAGTGGTCGAAGTCGAGGGTGATGAGCCGGCCGTCGCCGTCGATGGTGGTGTTGCCCCGGTGCAGGTCCGCGTGGATGATCCCGTACGCGCCGCCGATCGTCCGGAGCCGTTGGATCTGGTCGGTCAGTCGTTCGCCGAGTCTGCCGAGTTCGGCGAGGTCCGCCGTGGCTCGGTCCGAGCCGGCATAGGGTGCCAGGCTGGCCAGCGGCCGTTCGATGAGGATGTGTTCGTCGAGGTGGTAGCGGTCGTGGCTGGTGCGGAAGGTGTCCATCGCCAGGTGCATCCGGGCGATGCCGGAGCCGTACTCGCGCCATTGCTCTGGGGTCAGCGTCTCTTCGTACAAGGGCCTGCCGGGCGCGTGGGTGAACAGGGCGAAGCACCGTTCGCCTTCGGGTGCCGTCAGTCGGCCGAGCCGGTCGCCGAGGGTCCGCTGGTACGGGCGGATGACGCCCAGCCCGGCTGCGGCCAGGTGCTCGAGCAGGTCGAGTTCGAAGCGGAGGTCGGATTCCGAACGGATCCAGTACTTCTCCCGGTTGTAGATCCGCAGCACGCGGCGGCCGCCGTCGGCGTCGGTGACGAGGTAGGTGTCGTTGAAGCCGCGGTTCAGCAGGTTCACTCTGACGGGCGCTGCGATGGCGTACTCCCGTTCGACGAGCTGGGCGAGGTCCTCGGCGTGCAGGAGCGAGTGGGTCACGCGCATGTCGAGTGAGCCTATGAGGGGACCGGGCGGCCCGCCAGCGAAACCAGGTCGCTGCGACGGGGCCGCCGTCATCGATTTCGACGAATACCCCGGCTGACCAGCGCCGGACACCGGGTACACGGCAGGCATGGTGACCCGGTGGCATCACCGGACGCGGCGGCGCCGCCCTGACGCCACAGTCGTCTATTGACCTGACTGGATTCGATCAGCCGAGCGCAAACCGGATTGTGGTACCGGCGACCCGATCCCCTAGACTCCGGCACATGAAGGTTGTCACGGTCGCGACCGAGCTGGAAAATCCCTTCCTCAACCGGCTCCTCATCCCGTCGTGCCGGGCGTCCGGCCTGGAACTGACCATTTTGCAGCCCCAGATCGCTCGGCCGTTCAGGTTTGCCGACAAGCGCGCCTGCCTGACCCGCTACCTGTCCGAAGTGGCCGATCGCGACGAGCTCATCGTATTCACCGACGCCTATGACACGCTGTTCATCCGGGACGAGCGGTATATCCAGCAGACCTATGCCGGATTTTCGCAACCGGTCGTGTTCAGCGCCGAGCTGAACTGTTGGCCGCTCGGCGTCGTCGGCCTGGCACTGTGTCCCGGTACGCCGGTCGGCCGCTATCCCTACCTCAACAGCGGTGGCATCGTTGGACCGGCGGGGGAACTCCTCGACCTCTGCACCAAGTATCCCGAGCCCCCGAGTAATCGCTTCGACCTTCTGGAACGCCTACGCGCGCACGGTTATCACACCGACCAGTTGTTCGGTTCGAGCGACCAGTACTACTGGACGCTGGTCCAGCACCTTGAGCCGGACCGGATCGGGCTTGACAACGACGCCCTGATCTTCGAATACCTCGGGCCGTCGACGCCGGGTCTCAGCAAGGCGGAGATAATGCGCGAAGTGCAGGAGTTTCGGGAACAGGGCAGGAGTGCGGCCAGCTACCGGCGGGACCACGCCCGGCTCAAAGCGCAGCTGACGACGCCGAGTTCAGCCGCTCAGCTGCACTTTGCCAGCAAGACCACCAAGGCGGCGCTGCTCGACCTGTGGGAGGAGGGCGAGGTCCCCGACTGGCTCCGCGAGCGTACGGAGCCGGCATCCGCGGCCGGCCCGGACTTTCGGGTGTGCCGAGTGTGACTCGGTCGGTGAACCTTTTTCAACCTGAACCGCGCGGCGCGCGCACCGCGTCCAACCTTGCCGTCCTCCCACCGCAAGGGGAGGGTGAAAAAGGTTCAGTGTGGAGCGAACAGCCATCCGGTCCGGTCGCTGCCGAGCCGAGCCTCGATGGTGTCGCAGTTCGTGATGAGCCGGTACAGCTCCTGCGAGTTGAGCTGCCCGTTCTTCGGAGCCATGTACCTATCGACCTGGTCCGGCGCGAGCGGCGAGCAGTCGAGGAACCGGAGCAGTCGGTTGACCACGTCGGTACGAGTATCGCGCGGAGCGAAGTAGAGGTCCTCGTACGTCAACATCACACTGCTTTCGCGCCGCTGTGACTCGACGAGGTTCCCGTAATGGTTGATGTCGTCGTCGAGCTGGGCGAGCCTGTCGCCCAGCTGATGCACGTCGAGCTCTCCGAGGCTGCCGTAACGGCCCGCGATGCGACCCACCGCATCCCATTTCTGCCAGAGGCCCGTCCGATCGGCGATCGCCTGTGAGACGACTGCCTGAAGTAGATTGGATCGGCGCAGGAAGATGAGTTTGAACCGAGCGTCGCCAACCAGTACGTCGTTCAGCTCTCGCGGCAGGTCCTCGTCTGTGGTCTTGATGCCGTTGAACTTCCTGCTCACGACCTCCAGCTGTTCGTACAGACTCCGGACGTCGGTTATCTTCGACCGGTAGTCGTGATTGTCGACGTCCCAGGTCTTGTAGTTCGGATTGAACGGCTCCGACACCGCGCAGATATCCTCGTGCAGGTTCAGCGTTGCCAGGAGGCTCTCGCTGCCGCTACGGGCGTGTGCGAGCATGACAAAGGCTATGTCTGGATTCATGTGCCAACGCTCCAGGTAACTGGCCAGGTCGTCAAGCTGTCTTTCCGACGACACGTTCCGGGATAGCACTTGTGTTTTCAGCGTATGTCGAAAATGGACGTCGGCCAAGGCGTTCGGGCCTGGCCCGATGCGACGGACAGAGGCGACGTGTCCGATTCTCGCTACCCTGCGGGCGGCCAGCGGTGCACAGCCGTGGCGGGCAGGAGGTCCTCGCCGGGCTGTGCGTGTGAGGAAATCCGCAGTCGCACACATGCACCTGACGCAGTCACCCCGCGTCGGGCACGTCGCAGCCGGTCCGCGGCTCGCTGCCGCGATGCTCCAGTTCGGTGGCAAAGTCGATCAACTCGTTGCCGTACTGACGCGCGATCTTCCCGATCAGCACAGCGCAGTGCGGCGGCACGCTCTTCAACACGTCCCGCCACCTGGCTGCCACGAGCGCCGACGAGCCGAGCCACTGCAACAGCCAGCGTCCTGAGTCGGTGTACCGGAGGGAAGGGTCGCGTCGCAGCCCTTCGAGTAAGGGCAGGACGTCGGAGTGTCCCGCCCGTACTCGACGCTGCCGGGAGCCCGTAGTACCGTCGTCCGCCCCTTGCCTGACGGTGTCGAAGGGCCGCAGCGGCACGCTCTCGGACTGGCTCCGGTGTGTGCGCGCGGGCAGTACCGCCTCACCGGTCTGGATCCGCGCCCGAACGTCCCGGACGGTGGCGACGGAGATGCCGGCCTGCTTCGCGACCTGTCGAAGGGAGAGCTGAGGCTGCTCCAGCATGGTGCGGCGGGCGATCTGCCGCCCGTCGGCCGTGCTGAGAGGCCGGGCCACTCCGTCCCTCCCCACCCTCACGTGGGCTTCGGCGCCGACGGTGCGTGCCCGGATCGCCGCGACGGTGCGGGCCGCGAGTCCGGAGATGGCGGCGATGCGGCGATCGGACATCCCGGGGTCGAAGCGGATGATCCGGGCTGCTGCCGCTCGCCGTTCGGCCAGGCTCAGCCCGAGGCCGTGCCGAACGTTCGCCTCGACCGCGACGCGGAACGCCTCCTCGGGTGAGCCGTCGAAGAACCGTGCCGTGATCTCCGCGAGCCCGCGCAGTTGGGCTGCCCGGCATCGGTGCACGCCGTCGATGATGCTCAGGGTGGCACGGTGCACCAGGATCGGCGGCAATTGTTCCTGTACCTCTGCCAGGGCTCGGACGTGATCACTGTTCACACCTCGTAGGCGCGGGGAGTCGATCGTCCGGAGGTCGGCGATCCGTACAGAGGTCAGGGAGGTGTCTGTGTCGAGCCGGCTTCCCACGCCCGGATCCGTCTCTGCATTCACGTCCGATTCCCGTTCGTCCTCCGATCCGACCTGATGCGCCATGCGTATCCCCTCTCCACAAGCTGCATCTCTTGCGACAAAAACATACGGCTTTGGTTTGGTGGCGCTCTCGCCAGGTTGAAGGCACGGCATCATGCTCTTGTCCGCCACGATGTCGCCACTATCACTCGTGCGTAGGTCCACAACGATGCGCCGCGCCACAGAATGACGATTCGCTACGAGCTACGACGCGACCGAGCAGCCGGTGCAGGCTGGGAACACTGAGAGGTGCTGGTAGGGAATCTGCCCCGCAGACGGCGATGACCGGAACATTGTCTTCCCGCACATCAGACGCCTCCCCGTGACGTTCCCGCATAGAGACACTCGAATGCTCTAATAGAGGGCTGCGAATTTGAACATACCCCACCATCAACAAGGCGGCGAGCTCAGCCAGTCGTGGTGTCCACCCTCGTCCGGGAGCTGTTGCCGCTGCCTACGGGCCGGTTGGGGGTCGCGTCCCGTGCCGGCGCGGCGATCAAGGACCCCCCTTACCTGGCGGAATGTCCCGCCGAGGCGGGAGGCGGGACGAGTCCCGAGACATCGGGGAGTGGGCCTGTCGGCGGCGGGCGCGGCATGGGCGCGTGGTGACCCTGGTCGAGCGACTGTCCCGGCTCGTGGTACCGGTACCGCAAATCCGGCCGTGACGCCGAGCCGGCCGCGATGTCGAGCGTGGGCGAGGCGGGGTCACCGCTGCGGACCGCTGCCGCAGGGGCTACCGAGAACGCGGCCGTATGCCGCACGAGTACTTTCGCAGAGGCGTGCCGATTACCTCGGCCCGAAGTGGTCGGAGGTCGTGGCTTGCGAAATCGACGGCCGTTCCCGTAAGATCCAAAATCGGAAGAGGCACTCCGCGTATTCGCCGAACTCGTACAGGTAAATTGCTTCGGTCTAATCTCCGGGAAAATCTCAGTAGTGCTCGCACACCATTTTTGGAGTGTTCAGCATGGGCAAGCCGACCTTCAGCGTGGCGATCCCCTACCGGCAGCGGCTGCCCAACCTTCGGCGGGCGTTGACATCACTCGCGGAGCAGACGATGGATAGCTCGCGCTTCGAGGTCGTGGTCGGCGCGATCGACTACTCACCGGAGTACGTCTCCCTCTGTCGGGACTACGCCGATCGGCTTACCATCGTGACGGTCATGGCCAGCGGCGGGTGGAACTCCAGCCGTGCCAGGAATCTGGCCCTTCGGCAGGTGTCCGGCCGGATCCTGCTCCTCATGGACGCGGACATGGTGCTGCCGTCCGGCTTCCTCCAGAACTTGGCCGACAATTACTACTCCGGCGAGGCGGAGGTTTGCCTGGTGGGTCAGATGATCGACTACCGGCCGGACGGTGTCTACGACCTCACCGACGTGTCCGGCGCCGGGCTGCCGTACGAGCACTATCGCGCAGCCTTGGCGGAGCTGCAGGCCGGCCCCGGTGTGCGGCTGGACCGACGGCTGGACCGGGATCCGGCGGTGGCCTGGACGGGGGTGTGGGCCGGTCTGGTGGCGATACCCGTAGCGACCGTGCGACGGCACGACCTCTCGTTCGACGAGAACTTCCACGGGTGGGGGTTCGAGGATGTGGAATGGGGCTATCGGGTCTGGCGGAGCGGGACGCCGATCATCATGCGGGAGGACGTGTACGGCGTGCACCAGCCGCATACTCGGTCCGGCCGCCTGGGGGACGACGAGTACCGTGCCAACGGCAGGTACTTCCTGGCGAAGTGGCCGAACCTCGAGGTGGAACTGTTGCGCACCTTCGGCCCCGCCGACGCGGCGCGATGGCTCGGCGATGCCAGACGGGAGATGGCAGCGGTCACCGGCGGTGGCCGGCTGGGGGTCATCACAGGTTCGGCCGGCGGTGCCAGGGCCTTGGTCGTGGGCGTCGCCCTCGACGACCGCCAGCAGCCAGCGGACGCGACCGCCCGGAGTCTGCTGGACCATGGACTGCCGGACGAGGTCCTTTCCCTGATCGGATGTGCGCTTCCCTATCCTGACCGAAGCATCGATCGGTGTTTCGTCCTGCCACGCCTACAGCAGTTGAGTCCTAGGTATCGGGACGCGGCACACAAAGAGGTTCGACGGGTCGCGCGGGTGGTCACGTCAGTCGCGGCTCCAGCGTGACGCCGGCTCTACCGCAGAGGTCGAGCGGCTGAGGTCCTCGGCCTGCCGCGGTGATCCGCTTCTGCAGGTGGGAAGGGGCGGAGGTGCGGCCATGTCCGGAAATCACATCAACATGAGAGCGTGACTCACACGCCCTTTTGGGCTGATGCGCCGTGATCGGTTCGAGGTGATCGGTTCGCGAGATAGTGCATGTAGGTTGACGCACGCCGGTTCCAGCCACGCCGCAGCGGATCGTGGACGATCCGGCTCAGCAGTCCCACTGGCGTGACTATGAAGTAGTAGGCGAGGGCAAGCAGCGCGGTGGACATGGGTCCTTCCGATTGTCTGGGCGGGCTAGTCCATCGGGATCAGCGCGCGCCAGTCGTCGTCCTGGTATGGAGGTTGTGCCGACTTCTCCAGCAAATGCCCACCCAACGCGAGCAGGTCCATCCTGGTGCGCATGAAACAGGTATACGCGTCGTCAGGGGAGCAGACAATTGGTTCACCGCGGACGTTGAAGGAGGTGTTCACGAGTACGGAGCAACTGGTTGCCTCCTTGAACGCGGTCAACAGCCGGTGGTAGATCGGGTTGTTCTCCGGGTGCACCGTCTGGACTCGTGCGGTGAAGTCCACGTGGGTCACTGCGGGGATCGTGGAGCGCGTGATCCGGAGCAGGTCGAGTCCGGTGGCATGACTGGTGGAATCGCTGCGGGTTCTGAGCGCGGGGGAAACTTTCGCCACCAAGAGCATATAAGGGCTGCTCTGAGCCAGCTCGAAGTATGCTTCGGCGTCCTCGGCCAGGACGGACGGTGCGAACGGCCGGAACGACTCGCGGAACTTGATCTTAAGATTCAGTGCGGACTGCATCCTCGGATCCCGTGGGTCTGCGAGAATCGAGCGCGCTCCGAGTGCGCGCGGCCCGAATTCCATCCGACACTGGAACCATCCCACCACTTTACCTGCGGCGAGCGCGGCAACAACTTGGTCGATCAACGTCGCCTCGTCCAATACCCGGTAGACCGCCCCCCGGCGGTCGAGTGTGGACCGGATGTCTGTGTCGTCATAGGCGGGTCCCAGCAACGCACCGGACATCGCGTCCCGGCCGGTTCCCACGTGTACGCGGCGCGCGCCTCGCGACATGGCGACAGCGAGAGCGGCGCCCAACGAGCCGCCGGCGTCACCGGCCGCTGGCTGGACCCAGACCTCCTCGAAGGTGCCCGCGTCGAGCAACTTGCCATTCGCGACACAGTTGAGCGCCACGCCGCCCGCGAGGCAGAGCCGGGGTTCACCGGTCAGCCGACGCGCGGTGCGCGCCAACCGGAGTACCACTTCCTCGGTGATCGATTGCACCGATGCCGCCAGGTCGAACTCCCGTTCCGTGAGTGGTGCTTCCGGAACGCGGCGTGGGCCGCCAAACAGCCGTTCGAAGCCGCGGCCGGTCATCGCCTGCCCCCGCAAGAACTCGAACCAGCGCAAGTTGAGCCGAAAGGATCCGTCCTTCTTGATGTCGATCAGTCGTTCTCGGATCACGTCCGTGTACCTCGGCGTACCGTACGGCGCCAGCCCCATCAGCTTGTACTCGCCGGAATCGACTTTGAAACCGCAGTAGTAGGTGAACGCCGAGTACAGCAGTCCGAGCGAGTGTGGGAAGCGCAGCTCGGCGAGCTGGCGCAACTGGTTGCCCACGCCGTGCCACATCGTCGTCGTGGCCCATTCTCCGACGCCGTCGATCGCCAGTACAGCGGCGGACTCGTAAGGACTCGGGAAGAACGCAGAAGCGGCGTGCGACTCGTGGTGCCGCCGTACGACGATCTGAGGAGGGTCGCCCAGATCCAGCCGGGCCAGCTGTCGACCGAGGTGGCGGGTCATGGCGAGCTTCCACGACAGCCAGGGCGGCAGCGTGTGGCGGAACGTGCCGAAGGCGTGTGGTGCGGCACCGAGGTACGTCGCCAGCACCCTCCTGAACTTCAGGGCGGGATCCTCGTAGTAGGCCACCGCCGACAAATCTGGCAGTTTTGCCCCTACCTCGTCGAGGCAGTACCGGATAGCGTCGGCCGGAAAATCGGAATCATGCCGACGTCGGCTGAATCGCTCCTGCTGTGCTGCGGCGATCGGGACGCCATCGGCGAGCAGCGTCGCCGCGCTGTCGTGGTAGTGGGCGGACAAGCCGAGGATTAGTTCAGGCATTGTGGCCTCACGAAGCGATTGGCTCAGAACATGGGGTAGATGGAGTCGTCGTTGCCGCGGCGACGCTTGCCGCGTTGACGCCTGCGCCGAAACAGCCAGTCCAGAAGGTACCGGAGGTAGGCCAAAGCATCGACCGTCCTTCCTCTTCAGGTCATCGGTTTTCGTGTTAGCTAGCGTAGGTCGAGGTGGCGCGCGAGTAGGGCGGCGATGAAGTCGTATCCCAGGTCAGTCAGGTGGGCGCGGTCTACAAACAGCCAGTCGTCAGGGGCGGCGGCGTCAGCGAGTAGCGGATTTAGATCAACGAATGGGATGCCGAGCCTTTCGCAGCCTGCCCGGACCGCGGTTGCGTAGGACCGGCCCACCTGTCGTCGCACGATGTCTCCGTAGGTGTTGCTGAAGCTGAACACCTCGTCCAGTTCGTCGAAGAGCAACTGCTCCTGCGGGGCGGGGCGGTCCCGCACCCAGGTGGCAAGGGGCTGGAAGGCAAAGGACAGGTTCGCCCCCAGTGCGCCCGCAAGCAACTGCCAACTGCCGAGGTGTCGCAGAGTCAGCTCCGTGGCGATCTCCACCTGCTCTCCAGCGGGCGGCAGAGGACGTGCAACCCGCTTCGACGGCGGTGCCTTCCGATTCCGGCGCAGGGCCTCCGACAATGGAGACGGCCGTGGTGGCCTGTGTCGTTCGTACATGATGTCGTTGAACTCGGAGCAATGGTAGAAGGCGCCGTGTTCTCCGCGTACGGGCGACGGCAGTCGGGCCAGACCGAGGTTGTTGAGCCCGGAGAGCAGGACGATATTTCGGATCTCGGGCAGCAGGTGTCGGTGCAACAGGAAGTTGATCAGCTCCTGGGCCGAGTTGTGGGCCCGCCCGCCGAAGTTCATCCATGCATGCTCCGGTGAGTATTTGGCCCACAGTCGGGAGGGCACTGTCGAATCGTCCGTCGTGGCACCGACCCCGAATACCGTGGAGGCTCCGACGAGCACATTTACTGGACCGGCCGGCCGCGAGTCGGCGACGGATGACTCGCGACTGCCGTTCCTGGAGACGCGGAATCCCAGTCGGTCGGTGTTGACGATGTCGGAGCGGTGGTTCGCCGATTGGAAATACATCACGTAGGGCAGCCAACGTAGCTTGCCGTCCTCGTACAGCTGTTCTGAGTAGTACAGCATCTGTGGTGTAAGTCTGGCAATGTGTGATTGCATCAGATGGCACCCCACTCGGACAGATTGAGCGACTAGGCAACGGTGGTCGACAGCCAATGCGGGGCTGCTGAATGACTACCACCAGATGATCGACATCCGTCGTCGTACACAAACCTACGGGATGGGTGGAGCGATAGCAACGCTGTTCGTCCACCATTCGACTCGGCCGGCCCGAACCCTCTAGTGCCGTGACCACGTCGTGCCGCAGACGCAACAGCCGGACGTGGTCTGGATCGGCTGGAACACCCAGGCTCCCCGGGTGATGCGGGACATCGACCGCGGCGTGCCGCTGAACCTGCTCGGCGTGATGATGCTGCTCGCCCCGATCACCGGCGGGTCCGCGGTCGCGTCGGGCTCTATTTCTCTCCTAGGGTTACGGCACCCCGGTCGGCGGCACCATCGTGCTGGTCGCCACCGCGCCGCTTCACCCGGTGGCGAGATCGGCGCCGACCAGGAACGGCGGTACGAGTATCGTCCGTGTCGTCCACCGGGCCGGTGGCGCGGCCGCCTGCCGACCGGGCATCGGAGGCGGCGTTCCGGCTCTCGGCCGGTGGCAGTTGTGCTCTCCCGGTATATCCCCGGCGGTGGGGGGTAGCAGCGGACGCACAGCCACGCGGTAGGCCGGGAAGGTAGAACATGCGATCACCCACCGATCCCGACTCCGCCGCCACCCCCGTCCCCGGTCGGGCCGCCCCGACGACCAGCGGTGACCAGCCCCCGGCCGCCGATGAGCAGCCCGCGACCAGCGTGGAGCAGCCCGCGACCGGGCAGGAGCAGCCCGCGACCAGCGCGGAGCACTCCTCGACCGGGCAGGAGCAGCCCGCGACCGCCGGGAAGGGGGCGGCGGACGGCGGGTCGGCGCCCGGCCGGTTCGGCGGGTTGCGGCGGCATCGCCGCTGGCTGCTCCCGCTCGTCGTGGTCCTGCTGCTCGCCCAGATGGCGGCCGCGATGCTCAGCACCGCCGTGCAGCAGACGCCGACCATCGACGAACCGGTCTACGTGGGTACCGCGATGGTCTATCTGCGGGAGGACAGCCTGCGGTACAACTTCGAGCATCCGCCGCTCGGAAAGCTGATCATCGGAACCGGGCTGCTCTTCGCCGACGCCCACTTCGATCCGGCCTTCACCGGTGACCAGGGGGCGGTCGGGCGGCACCTGCTGTACGAGTCCGGTAACGACCCCGGCCGGCTGATGCTGCTGGCGCGGCTGCCGATGATCCTGTTGACCCTGCTGTTCGGGCTGGTCGTCTACGTCTTCGCAGCTGATCTCGTCGGCCGGGTTGGCGGGTTGGCGGCGCTCGCCCTGTACGCCTTCTCGCCGGACGTCATCGCCCACGGGTCGCTGGCCACCCTCGACGTACCCGCGGCCGGATTCCTGCTGACCTCGGCCTGGCTGCTCTGGCGGGCCCGGCGGCGGCCGCTGCGCTATCTCCCGCTCGCCGCGACGGCGCTCGGCGCGGCCCTGGCCACCCGGATGAGCGCGCTGGCGGCGGTTCCGGTACTGCTCCTGCTGGCCGTACTCTCGGTCTGGTCCGCCGCTGGCGGCGGCAAGCGGCGCGATCCGCGTGGCCGGGTCCGGCTGCTCGGGCTCGGCGTGGCGGCGGCGACCGGCGTCGGCCTGGTGGCGGTGGCCGTGGTCTGGGCCACGTATCTCGTCGTCGACCCCCGGTTGAGCTGGGTGACCCCGGAAAACCTGCGGGCCGTGCACGGGCTACGCGGGATGGTCCTGGACTGGCTGCCGCTCCCGCGGCCGTACCTGGACGGGATGCGGTTCCAGTTCCAGATCGAGGACAAGACGTTGGCGTGGGCTTGGCGGTCGCGGACGTGATTGGCTGCTTCGGTCAGCACGGGGCTTGCCAGGAGTGCGTGGAGTCCGGCGCCGTTGACGAGTCGGCTGGCGGGCGTCTCCGGCTCGGGGTGAGCCACCCCCGCTTTCATGGAGCTTCTGATCATGGTCTGATGGCCATGAGGAGGAGTCGTTCGTGGTAGCACCGAAGAAGTACCCCGACGAGCTACGCCAGCGCGCTGTGCGCTTGTACCGCGAGTCGGACCCGAAGCCGGTGATCCGGCGCTTGGCCGAGCAGCTCGGCGTGCATCACGAGGCGCTCAGGAACTGGATCCGTCAGGCCGAGGCTGACGCGGGCGAGCGCACTGACCGGCCCAGCAGCGACATGGTGGCCGAGAACCGCCGGCTGTTGAAGGAGAACGCCGAGCTGCGGCGGGCGAACGAGATCCTGAAAGCGGCGAGCGCGTATTTCGCGGCGGAGCTCGACCCGACCCGGCGACGGTCATGAGGTTCATCGACGAACACCGTGACCAGTTCGCGGTCGCGCTCCTGCTACGGGTCCTGGGCATCGGCGCCTCCACCTACTACGCGTGGGTCAGGCAGGCCGAGCAGCCCTGCGACCGGGATGTGGGCGACCTGGGCCTGATCTCCAACATTCACGAGATCTGGACCGCCTCGGGCATGACGTACGGCGCGGACCGGGTCCATCGGCAGCTACGCCGTGACGGTATCCGCGTCGGTCGCAAACGCATCGAGCGGCTGATGGCCGACCAGGGTTGGCAGGGCGCGTTCCTGCGCCGAGGCTGGCGCGGCGGCTCCACCCGACAGGACCCACGACACACGCCAGCACCGGATCTGGTCGGGCGACAGTTCACCGCGACGGGGCCGAACCGGCTCTGGGTCGCTGACGCCACCCGCATCCCCTGCGGCGAGGGCGTGTTCTGGCTCGCCGCGGTCCGCGACGTGTTCTCCCGCCGGATCGTCGGCTGGAAGACGTCTGACCGCTGCGACACCGACCTCATCCTCGCCGCCCTCGAGTACGGCATCTGGTCCCGCGACGTCCGCGACGGCCAACTGATTCACCACTCGGACAGGGGCTCGAACGGCGGACTCAACCGATCGTCGCAACACCTCGTGATCATGGAGGTGTTCGATGGTGCGTCGTCAGCAGTTGGCGGATCGGGCGTTGCGGCCGGCGATGCGTTCGCCGGGCCGGCCGATGCCGGCGCGGCATGTGGAGCGCGCCTTCTGGCGCCTGATTGCGCAGGGCAAGCGCACCGAAGAGACGGCGCTCGAAATGGGTGTGTCGACGCCGGTGGCGGTGCGCTGGTTTCGGCACGCTGGCGGCATGCCGCCACTGAACCTGGCCGAGCCCACCGGCCGCTACCTGTCCTTCTTCGAGCGCGAGGAGGTCGCGCTACTCAAGGCACAGGGCCAGGGCGTCCGTGCGATCGCCCGGCAGCTCGATCGAGACCCTGGCACGATCTCGCGCGAGCTGCGGCGCAACGCCGCCACCCGTGCCGGCAAGCGGGAGTACCGGGCAGGCGTCGCACAGTGGAAGGCGCAGATCGCGGCGCGGCGCCCGAAACGGGTGAAGTTGGCGGGCAACCCGCGGCTATGCGAGTACGTCCAAGCGCGGCTGAGCGGGCAGTTGCAGCGTCCTGACGGGACCGTTGCCGCCGGCCCGTCGACGACTTGGAAAGGGCTGAACAAGCCGCACCGCGCCGACCGGCGCTGGGCCACGGCCTGGAGCCCGGAACAGATCAGCCGGCGGCTGGTCGTCGACTTCCCCGACGATGAGGACATGCGCATCAGCCACGAGGCGATCTATCAAGCGCTCTACATCCAAGGACGCGGAGCCCTCAAGCGTGAGCTGGTCGCCTGCTTGCGCACCGGCCGGGCACTGCGCAAGCCCCGGGAACGGTCCCGGAACAGGCCGCAGGGTCACGTGACCGCCGATGTCGTGCTCAGTGAACGGCCTGCCGAGGCCACCGACCGTGCGGTGCCTGGGCACTGGGAGGGCGATCTGATCATCGGCTTAAACCGATCGGCGATCGGCACCGTCGTGGAGCGCAGCAGCCGCTACACGCTCCTGGTCCACCTGCCCCGCCTCGAAGGCTACGGAACCGTCCCACCGGTCAAGAACGGGCCCGCCCTGGGCGGCTACGGCGCCACCGCGATGAAAGACGCCCTCAGCTCGACGATGACGACGATGCCGGCCGAGCTGCTACGGTCGCTGACCTGGGACCGGGGCAAGGAGCTCTCCGCCCACGCCCAATTCAAGGTCGAAACCGGCATGGCAGTCTACTTCGCCGACCCCCACTCGCCCTGGCAGCGCGGCACGAACGAGAACACCAATGGCCTGCTACGCCAGTACTTCCCTAAGGGCACAGACCTGTCTCGCTGGAGCCTCGATGACCTCCTCGCCGTCCAGGCCGCCATCAACAGCAGACCCCGCAAGGTCCTCGGCTGGAAGACACCCGCCGAGGCCCTCGACGAGCACCTACGATTGCTGCACAGCAGCGATGTTGCAACGACCGGTTGAACCCAGGAACTACACGTCCTTCCGGTTCGCGGAACGCTTACAGGACAACGGGATCCTGCCCTCGATGGGCTCCGTCGGCGACTCGTTCGACAACGCCCTGATGGAGAACTTCTGGTCCACCCTAAAGATCGAACTCGTCTACCGCACCTCATGGCGGACCCGCGACGAGGCCGAGAACGCGATCTTCGTCTACATCGACGGCTGGTACAACACCCGCCGTATCCAGAAGGAACTCGGCTACCTCAGCCCTGACGAGTACGAAACCGCCTGGCACACCCACCAACACGACCTGGCCGAGCCAGCAATCGCCACCCCTGCACCAACCGGCAGCAGGTAACCACCGCTCCATCAAAGCGGGGGAAACTCAGGTTCCCGCGTTCACTGCTGACCGATCGACGAGGGAGGCGCCCAGCTGTTATCCCGGCAGCATCGCCATGACTACGCCGCAGACCTTCACCATGGCCTCCGGACCCGGCGCAATCTGCCGACCCCGGAGTCGACCACCCAAGACTGCGGGCGGTCGTGCACTGCAACCCGGCCCACATCCACCAGATTCGAGCCGGCACATCGCTTACGGGACGTCAACACTGGTTCCTGTTCGTACACCTTCTCGTCTCGCTACAGAGGTTGAAAGGCTGACGTTCGGGTCGTCACGGTGGTTCGGGGTCGAGGGTCATGCCGGTGTTGACGAAGAAGCCGGCGAGGAGATGGGTCTGTTGCTGGCAGGCTCGTAGTCGTTGTCTGAC
>NZ_JBEEAC010000029.1:0-70710 GCF_040120695.1 Plantactinospora sp. B6F1
GGCCACGAGGTCTCCGTGCAGATGGTTGTCTTGGTCGATAACCCATCTACCGGAGACCTCGCCACATCTCGATCACCAACACGCCCGGCCCGTCAAACCGGATCAGCCACTTATGACACACGGCCTAGGGGGAAGTCAGGGTGTCGGCCGTACGGTGTGCCGCCGGGTCCTCGGCCTGACCCGGCGGCACACCGGCCGAAGGTCAGGCCTCCGTGTGGGCCTCAACCGGCACGTTGTCGGTCGGGTCGTCGAGCCAGATCGGGCGCCAGTCGGCCAGCTCGTGGTAGCGGCGCAGCTCGGCGAGGCCACTGAGCCACCCGGCCCAGGCCGCGTACGGCGGCTGGTCGAAGCCGCTCTGCACGAAGGAGAGCTTGGTCTTTCCGCCGCTGCCCTCCAGCTCCCAGCTCACCACCCCGGCCGGCCCCCAGTCGACGGTCATCGCCTTGCCGGGGGTGAGATCCAGCACCTTCGCCGGGTTGGGGTTGTTGTCGAAGCCGCCCATCGCGTAGCGGCCGCCGACGAAGGGCTCGATCCCGATCGGGTAGCCGAACCACTCGCTGGCCTTGGCCGAGTCGGTCAGCGACTCGTAGAGCTCCTCGGGGGAGGCGTCGATGACGATCTCCTCACGGAGCGTCGCCGAGGTGAAGTCGGTCTTCGGGGTGAGCGGCCGTCCCTCGACGTGGTCGACGAGGTTGGCGATCGCCAGCGCCCAGTACGTCTGGAGCACGCCCCGGATGCTCGCGCCGGTGATCACGTCCTGGAAGCTCCAGTGGGTCTGCGAGAGCGAGATGACGGTGGAGTCGGGGCTCTCCTCGGTCAGGGTGATCTCGGTGGTGGTCTCCTCGCCGTCCAGCAGCCAGCTGAACCGGAGGCTGTGCTCGCCGACGTGGCGCAGCCGTTGGTGCGGCGCGTCGCCCTCGGGCACCTGTGGGCCCCAGAACTCGTAACGGTGTGGCAGCTCCACCTCTGCCTGGTCGGCGAGCCAGACGCGCAGCTCGGCGGCGTCGGTGAGGGCGTGCCAGACGTTCTTGATCGGCGCGGCGGCGCGAGCGCGAAGCGTCAGTGGTGCGGTCATTCGGTGCCTCCGTGTGGGTAGCAGGCGACGGCGAGCTTGAAGGCGTCGCCCTCGGCTCCGCCGTAGCGGGTGAACAGCTCTTGCAGTGCGGTCTGTAGGTCGGCGAGGAACTGTTGGCGTTGTTCCGCCGGCACCCGGATCTCGCCGGAGACGCCGATCGACGGCAGCTCCGGTGCGGTCCGGTCGAGGGCGGCGATGTCGGCCTGGACCTCCTCCATCAGGTTGAGCAGGTAGCCGAGGCTCATCTCGTCCTGCGCCTTGCGCAGCCCGAGCCGGCCGACCAGCCGAGGGGAGAGCCAGTACGACCGGGCGCTGGCCCGGTAGATGCCCTCGGCGATGCCCCGCACCCTGCGCTCGGAGACCTGGTCGACGAGGCCGGCCTCGACCAGGCGCTTGACGTGGTAGTAGACCCGCTGCGGGGTCTGGCCGAGTTGGGTCGCCACCTCGGTGCAGGTGCGCGGCTCGGCCAGTTGCCGCAGCACCTCGATGCGCTGCGGTTTGAGCAGGGTCTCGGCCTGCTCGATCTGCTCCAGGTACATCACGTCTCTCATAACAAAAACAATCCTGTACGTAAAAACTAATTTTGTCAATCGGCCACGCGAGAGCCGATCGGGTCCGATCGTGGAGGCGGAGCGTCTGCTCGTGGAAGCGGAGGTCAGCCCTCGGGACGGTTCAGCAGGCCGACCGCGACGGTGTGCACCGCGGCCAGGTCAGCCGGGTCGGAGAGCGCCGCCCGCCCACCGGTGACCGCGTACCACTCGTCGGCGTCCTTGTACTGCACCCGCAGGACGGCGTCCTTCCCGTCCAGCTCGGTGCGGAGCGTCAGCTCGCCGGTGATCACCCCGACCTCGTCGGTCATCACCCCACCGGGGCCCGCGGTGATGTCGGTGGTCTGCGCGGCGCTTTCCGTCCCGGCCATCAGCAGCTCCCCAGCATGTCGTCGAGCGCACCCTTCTCGGCCGAGGTCACCGAGAGCCGCCAGTAGTGCTTGACCGCGATCCAGTCCTCCGCGTACCGACACCAGTCGCCCCGGTTCGGCGGCTTCCACTGCGACGGGTCCTGGTCGCCCTTCGACCGGTTGGAACTCGCCGATACCGCGAACAACTGCGGCCGGTCCAGGTCGTTGGCGAAGTCGCCCCGCTTGTCGTCGTCCCACTCGTCGGCACCGGAACGCCAGGCGTTGGCCAGCGGCACCATGTGGTCGATGTCCACCGCGGAGGGGTCGGCGAGGGTCCGCTTGTCGTACCGGCTCGACCAGCGGCCCCCGACCACGTTGCAGCCGGAGAGCTTGATGCCGGTGCCGTCCCGCTGGAGCACGGTGTCCCGGACGTCGCAGTTCTTGCCGGCATGCCGCCAGTGCGGGAATCGCTCCCGGCTGTAGCCCCGCATCGAGCCGGCACTGGCCACGGTGAGCTGGTCCAGCTGGGCGTGGGCGTCGGTCGGTCCGGTCGGCTCCGGCGCCGGGCTCTCGACCGGGGCGCAGGCGGCGGCCACGAGCAGGCCGGCGAGCACGGCCGCAGTTCCCGACCGTGCTAGTGATCTGGTACGGATGAACGGCACGTTCCCAGCTCGCGAGGTCTAGACCGGTCCGAGGGGCGACCGGCAGAGGTTCCGGCGTTTCGCGGCATCCTACGACACAGGCAGGAAGATTGACACCGTGAGCGATTCGTCAGCACCGTTGCGGATGTCCAGCACGGCCGGTCGAGGCACCCTGCTCGCCGCCGTCGTCGCCTCCGGCATGGTCTTCCTGGACGCCACCGTGGTCAACGTGGCCCTCCCGCACCTCGGCGCCGAACTGCGGGCCAGCACCGCCGGCCTACAGTGGACGCTCAACGGCTACCTGCTGACGCTGGCCGCGTTCGTACTGCTCGGCGGGGCGCTCGGCGACCGGGTCGGGCGGCGCAGGGTCTTCCTCGCCGGCGTGCTGGCGTTCACCGCCGCCTCCGTACTCTGCGGCGCGGCGCAGAGCATCGAGTGGCTGATCGTCGCCCGTTTCCTCCAGGGACTCGGCGGCGCGCTGCTGACCCCCGGCTCGCTCGCCCTGCTCCAGGCCAGCTTCCACCCGGACGAGCGGGGTCGGGTGATCGGCGCCTGGTCCGGCCTGGCCGGTGTGTCGACCGCGCTCGGCCCCTTCCTCGGCGGTTGGCTGATCGACGCGCTCTCCTGGCGGGCGATCTTCTTCCTCAACCTGCCACTCGCGGTGATCGTGATCGTCGCCGCGCTGCGCTGGACCCCGGAGAGCAGGGCCGACGGCGCGGCGGCAGCCCGGTTCGACGTGGCCGGCTCGCTGCTCGGCGCGCTCGGCCTGGCCGGCGTCACGTACGCGCTGATCGAGGCGGAGCAGCGCGGACCCGGCTCCGCACCTGTGGTCGGCGCGGCGGTGCTCGGAGTCGCCGCCGCCGTCGCGTTCGTGCTGCTCGAACGGCATCGGGGCGAGCGGGCGATGCTGCCGCCGACCCTCTTCGTCAGCCGGCTCTTCGGGGTGCTCAACGTCTACACCGTGCTGGTCTACGCCGCGCTGACCGGACTCACCTTCTTCTTCTCCGTCTATCTCCAGAACGTCGTCGGCTACTCCGCCCTGGAGACCGGCCTGGCCACCCTGCCGATGACGATCCTGCTGCTGGTCGGCTCGGCACGCTCCGGCGCGCTCGCCTCGAAGATCGGGCCCCGGCCACAGCTCACCGTCGGCCCGCTGGTCGCCGCCGCCGGGCTGTTCCTGCTGCACGGGGTGAGCCGGGGCGACTCGTACTGGACCGACGTCCTGCCCGGGATCACCCTCTTCGGGCTCGGCATGACCCTGGTGGTGGCCCCGCTGACCGCCTCCGTGCTCGCCGCCGCCCCCGACCGGCTGGCCGGCGCGGCGAGCGGCTTCAACAACGCCGCGTCCCGGGTCGGCGGGCTGCTCGCCGTCTCCGGGCTGCCCCTGGTGGTGGGGCTCTCCGGTGGCGGGTACGAGCGCTCCGACCAGCTCACCCCGGCGTACCGGCAGGCGGTGCTCTGGTCCGCCGGGCTGATGCTGCTCGGCGCGCTGATCGCCGCCGTACTGGTGCACCGGCCGGAGCGGGAGCCGAAGAAGTCCCGCCCCTGCCCGTCCCTGCCGCCGCCCCCGACCCACCAGCACGAACCGGACCGGGATACCGGCCGGGCACGGGCGGAACAGCACCGCTCGTAGCGGTGCCGACAGGCGTGCCGGACGGGTCGGGCACGGCGACGGCGGTGCGCCGGTTCGTGCGGGTCGGCCGGGATCGCCGATCCGGCCCGCACGAACGGCTGCTCACTGGAGGACGTGGCTCGGCTTAAGCCGGCTCGGCCCGTTCAGCGCGGACTTCAGCCGGCTCGGCCGGCTCAGCGCAGCGCGCGGTTGACGGCGCTGGTCACCGCCCGGACCGAGGCGGTCACGATGTTGGCGTCCAGACCCACGCCCCAGACCGTACGACCGTCGACCTCGCACTCCACGTACGCGGCGGCCTGGGCGTCGCCGCCCGAGGACATCGCGTGCTCGTGGTAGTCGAGGACCCGGACCTGGACGTCGAGCGCCTGCAACGCGCTGACGTACGCGTCGATCGGGCCGTTACCGGTTGCCGAGAGCGGCCGGCTGTCGCCGCCGAACCGGGCGTCGACCTCGATGTCGACCTTTCCGTCGGCGGTGCCGATGGTGTAGCCCTGCACCTGGACCGCCGGCTCCCGCTGCTGGTCCACCAGGTATTCCTCGGCGAAGAGCTGCCACATCCGGCCCGGCTCCACCTCGCCGCCGTCGTCGTCGGTGACCCGCTGCACCACGCCGGAGAACTCGATCTGGAGCCGCCGGGGCAGGTCCAGGTGGTGCTCCGTCTTCATGACGTACGCCACGCCGCCCTTGCCGGACTGCGAGTTGACCCGGATCACCGCCTCGTAGCTGCGGCCGAGGTCCTTCGGGTCGATCGGCAGGTAGGGCACCGCCCAGCCGAACTGGTCGATCGGCACCCCGGCCGCCTGCGCGTCGGCGGCCAGCGCGTCGAAGCCCTTGTTGATCGCGTCCTGGTGCGAGCCGGAGAAGGCGGTGTAGACGAGGTCACCCGCGTACGGGTGCCGCTCGTGCACCGGCAACTGGTTGCAGTACTCGACAGCCCGCTTGATCTCGTCGATGTTGGAGAAGTCGATCTGCGGGTCGACGCCCTGGGAGAAGAGGTTCAGCCCCAGCGTGACCAGGTCGACGTTGCCGGTGCGCTCGCCGTTGCCGAAGAGGCAGCCCTCGACCCGGTCCGCCCCGGCCAGCAGGCCCAACTCGGCGGCGGCGACGCCGGTGCCCCGGTCGTTGTGCGGGTGCAGGGAGAGGATGACGCTGTCGCGGCGGGGCAGGTTCCGGTGCATCCACTCGATCGAGTCGGCGTAGACGTTCGGGGTGGCCATCTCGACGGTCGCCGGCAGGTTGATGATCAGTGGCCGGTCCGGGGTCGGGTCGATGACCTCGATCACCGCCGCGCAGACCTCCAGGGCGTAGTCCAGCTCCGTCCCGGTGTAGGACTCTGGCGAGTACTCGTAGAAGACGTCGGTGTCCGGGGCGTGGATCTCGTGGTACTTCTGGCACAGCCGGGCGCCGGAGGTGGCGATGTCGGTGATCCCGGCCCTGTCCAGGCCGAAGACCACCCGGCGCTGGAGCGTCGAGGTCGAGTTGTAGAAGTGCACGATCGCGCGCCTCGCACCCCGGATCGCCTCGAAGGTGCGGTCGATCAGGTGCTCCCGGCACTGGGTCAGCACCTGGATGGTGACGTCCTCCGGGATCAGGTCCTGCTCGATCAACTGCCGGACGAAGTCGAAGTCGGTCTGGCTGGCCGACGGGAAGCCGACCTCGATCTCCTTGTAGCCCATCTGCACCAGGAGCTGGAACATCCGCCGCTTGCGTTCCGGCGACATCGGGTCGATCAGGGCCTGGTTGCCGTCGCGCAGGTCGACCGCGCACCATCGGGGCGCCGTCTCGATCCGCCGGGTGGGCCACTGCCGGTCGGGCAGGTCGATTGCGAACTGCTGGTGGTAGGGCTGGTAACGCCGGTACGGCATGCGGCTGGGCCGCTGCCGGGCTATCGGATCAGCGTCGGTGGTGGTGCCGGCAGGTTGTGCCATGACAGGAAGCTCCCGTGGTCATGTGGCGTGAACGCCGAGTGTCAGATCGAGATTTCGGATCTTCGTGCCGGATCCGGGCCTGGTCGCGGGCCGGATCCCGGTGTCAGATCTTTCGAAGAGGCTGACCGGGACGGGGCCCGGCCGAGATGCAGGACGGCGCGCTTCAACTCCGCGACGAGGTGCCGGCCTGGGAAGCCTCGTCGCGGCGGCGAAGGAGCAGGGCCTGCCACATGACAAAGTCACCTTAAGTGCTCGACGAGCGATCGGGTAAGCGTAGTCCGCAATCTGGGAGCCGCCCAGGTGGCGACGGGGGTGGGCGGGGTCAGCGGAGCAGCAACTCGGCCAGCGGGCGACGCTGGCGCAGGCCGATCTCCCGCGCCCGCAGGTCCTCCGGCAGCGAGTAGGGGTCACCGAGCCGGCCCACCGCGACCACCACGTGTGGGCGTACCCCGGACGAGAGGTCCAGGTCGGCGTGGAGCCCGGCGGCGTCGAACCCGGAGATCTGCCGCACGTAGAGCCGCAGCGCGGTGGCTTGGACCGTGAGATGCGCCACCGCCTGGCCCAGGTCGTACGCGGCGTGCGGCAGCGGCCCGCCGTTCGGCCCGGTGGTGGTGTGCGCGCCGAGCAGCAGCGCCGAGGCCCGGCTGGCCCACCGCTGGTTACCGGCGGAGAGGTTGGTCAGGATCCGCTTGAATGCCTCGTCGTCGCGGCGACCGACCAGGAAGCGCCAGGGCTGGGTGTTGTCGGCGGACGGCGCCCAGCGGGCCGCCTCGAGCAGCGACGCGACCTCGGCGTCGGTGAGGTCGGCGACCGGGTCGAAGGCGTGCGGGCTCCACCGGGTCGCCAGAATCGGG
The DNA here is from genome assembly GCF_040120695.1 of Plantactinospora sp. B6F1. Classification (NCBI taxonomy): domain Bacteria; kingdom Bacillati; phylum Actinomycetota; class Actinomycetes; order Micromonosporales; family Micromonosporaceae; genus Plantactinospora; species Plantactinospora sp. B6F1. The sequence continues at coordinate 7,030 of NZ_JBEEAC010000029.1, forward strand.
GAGAGCTGGGACATGATGCCGAGTGTGCCGTATCAGGCACTCTGTCCCCACACTGGGGTCACCCGGCGTGACGAAGCGCACCCATAACGTGAAGGAGGCTCATTCGCCGTCTGAGCCGTCGGGCGGCGGTGCGGCGATCGGTAACGGCTCCCGGTCGACCAGCGGACCGGGCAGCGCGACGGTGGCCGGGGCGGCGGTCGGCGTACCGGCCAGGGTCAGGGTGCCGGCGGGCAGCCGGGCCGCCGTGAGGGTGCCGTCCTGGGCATAGCAGTAGATGCCCGGGTCCAGCTGCGGGCTGACCGACGCCGAGGTCGACTCGACGGCGAAACACCTGCCCCGGGCGCCCGGCAGGGCGGCGGCGGAGACCGCGAGCGGGGCCTGCCGGTCGGTGAGTACCGCCGGCCAGTCGGTGAACGGGTGCCGCATCCGGGGGTCGATGCCGGGGTCGAGGGGTTGGTCGGGCCCGGCCACCCGTACGCAGCCCGACTCCGGTCGCTCCGCCGAGGGGAGCGCGCACTGGAACATTCCGGCACGATTCTGGACAACTGAGACGTCGGCGCTGCCGCCGAGCGCGCCACCCGGGATGTCCACCCGCCAGGAGCGGTCGGCCGCCCGGACCACCGAGATCGACCGGTCCGGTTCGCCGGCTGCGCTGAGCGTGTACACGGCCGTCAGCTGGCGGTCCTGTGCGGCGGCGGCGAGCGCGGCGAGCTGGTCCCGGGCCTCGGCCGGCTGGCTCGCCGCCGGAGCGGGACTGGTCGCGGCCGGCGCGGGGGTCTCGGCGCCGCAGCCGGCCAGCAGCGCCGTGCCGGCCAGCAGGAGTGCGCCGAGCAGGGGGGCTACGCCGGGATGCACCCCGCCATTCTCGGGGTATACCGCTGGAACGGGTGATCAGTCCAGCTACTCTCGCGTGTCGCGCCGGGTCGGATGGTGGGAACGTCTGGTCGGCGCGACGGCGCCGGCCGGTACTCTGAGTTGGTCTCACACGGCGCCGCCGGTCTCGACCCGGCGGCGTCGGCACGCTCAGGGTCGTGCGCCTCGTCCGGCCCGGGATTCGCTTGGCCCATCGGGAAGGAGTGCACCGTCGTGGCACTGGTCGTGCAGAAATACGGCGGATCGTCGGTCGCCAACGCCGAGCGGATCAAACGGGTGGCCGAGCGGATCATCGCCGCCCGCAAGGCCGGCGACGACGTGGTGGTCGTGGTGAGCGCGATGGGCGACACCACCGACGAGCTGCTCGACCTCGCCAACCAGGTCAGTCCGCTACCGCCCGGACGCGAACTCGACATGCTGCTCACCGCCGGTGAACGCATCTCGATGGCACTGGTGGCGATGGCGATACACAACCTGGGCTACGAGGCGCGGTCCTACACCGGATCCCAGGCGGGCGTGCTGACCACCTCGGTGCACGGCCGGGCCCGGATCATCGACGTCACGCCCGGCCGGCTGCGCTCGGCGCTCAACGAGGGTGCGGTGGTGATCGTCGCTGGCTTCCAGGGCGTCTCCCAGGACACCAAGGACATAACGACGCTGGGTCGGGGCGGCTCGGACACCACCGCGGTGGCCCTGGCGGCGGCGCTGGAGGCGGACGTCTGCGAGATCTACACGGACGTCGACGGGATCTTCACCGCCGACCCGCGGATCGTGCCGAACGCCCGGCACATCAGGATCCTCACCTACGAGGAGATGCTCGAACTGGCCGCCTGCGGCGCGAAGGTGCTGCACCTGCGGAGCGTGGAGTACGCCCGGAGGGCCGGGTTGCCGATCCGGGTACGTTCGTCATACTCGACCAACACCGGCACGTTGGTAACCGGATCGACGGAGGACCTACCCGTGGAGCAAGCACTTATCACCGGGGTCGCCCACGACCGGAGCGAGGCGAAGATCACGGCGGTCGGCGTACCGGACGAGCCGGGAGCGGCGGCCCGGATCTTCGAGACCGTCGCGGGGGCCGAGATCAACCTCGACATGATCGTGCAGAACGTCTCGACCGAGGGCACCGGCCGGACCGACATCTCGTTCACCCTGCCCAAGTCCGACGGACCGACCGCGATGGCGGCGCTGAGCAAGGTGCAGGAGCAGGTCAAGTTCAAGGGCCTGCTCTACGACGACCATGTCGGCAAGGTGTCGCTGATCGGCGCCGGCATGCGTTCGCACCCGGGTGTGGCGGCCAGCTTCTTCGCCGCGCTGGCCGAGGCCGGGGTGAACATCGAGATGATCTCCACGTCCGAGATCCGGGTTTCGGTCGTCTGCCGGGACACCGACCTCGACATCGCGGTCCGGGCCGTGCACGAGGCCTTCGACCTGGGCGGCAGCGAGGAAGCGGTGGTCTACGCCGGGACCGGGAGGTAGTCCGATGGCGACGCTCCCCACACTCGCGGTGGTCGGGGCAACCGGTGCGGTCGGCACGGTCATGTGCGACCTGCTCTCCTCCCGGAAGAACGTCTGGGGTGAGATCCGGCTGATCGCCTCGGCGCGCTCCGCCGGGCAGACCCGGCTGTGCCGGGGCGAGGAGCTGACCGTACAGGAGTTGACCGCCGAGGCGTTCGACGGCGTGGACGTGGCCATGTTCGACGTACCGGACGAGGTCTCCGCGCGGTGGGCGCCGGTCGCGGTCTCCCGGGGCGCGGTGGCGGTGGACAACTCCGCCGCGTTCCGCGGCGACAGGGACGTGCCGCTGGTCGTACCGGAGATCAACCCGGAGCAGGTACGCAACCGTCCCAAGGGCATCATCGCGAACGCCAACTGCACCACCCTGACGATGATCGTCGCGGTCGCGCCGCTGCACCGCGAGTACGGGCTGCGTGAGCTGGTGCTCTCGTCGTACCAGGCGGTCTCCGGGACCGGGCAGGTCGGGGTGGACACCCTGCACGACCAGCTCTCCAAGATCGCCGGTGACCGGGTGCTCGGCTCCCGACCGGGCAACGTGCGGCAGGCAATCGGCGACGACCTCGGCCCGTTCCCGGCCCCGATGGCGCTCAACGTGGTGCCCTGGGCCGGGTCGCTGCGGGACGGCGGCTGGTCGTCCGAGGAGCTGAAGCTGCGCAACGAGTCGCGCAAGATCCTCGGTCTGCCCGACCTGAAGGTCTCCGCCACCTGCGTACGGGTGCCGGTGGTCACCGGACACTCGGTCGCCGTACACGCGGTCTTCGGCACCGAGGTGGACGCGGAGGGCGCCCGGGAGGCGCTGCGCAACGCCCCCGGGGTGATCCTGGTCGACGACCCGGCGACCGGCGAGTTCCCGATGCCTATCGACGCGGTCGGCACCGACCCGTCCTGGGTGGGCCGGATCCGCCGCTCGGTCGACGACCCCCGCGCCCTCGACCTCTTCGTGACCGGCGACAACCTGCGCAAGGGCGCCGCCCTGAACACCGCGCAGATCGCCGAACTCCTCTCCGCCGAGTTCTCCGCCGCCGCCCGCTGAGCGGCGGTGTCAGACACCGGCCAGGCGTACGCCGTCGCGGCCGTTCCGTTTGACGCCGTAGAGGGCCTCGTCGGCGCGGCGCAGGGTCAGGTCGGGTGGCTCGCCGTACCGCTGCACGGCCACCCCGATGCTGACCGTCCGGCCGGTACCCCGGGCCGCCTCCACCAGGCGTTGGGCGATCCCGACCGCCTCCTCCGGGCGGAGCACCTCGATCACGGCCACGAACTCGTCACCGCCGATCCGGTACAGCTCGTCGCCGTGCCGCAGCGCGCCTTCGAGGGCCCGGGCGAGATCGACCAGTACCTGGTCGCCGACCTGGTGGCCGTAGGTGTCGTTGACGGTCTTGAAGTTGTCGACGTCGATCGCGAGCAGCGCCGTCCGGCCCGGGTGCGACCCGGCGATCCGCTCGCCGAACGACCCCTGGTGCCGCAGCCCGGTCAGCGGGTCGGAGCTGGCCCGCTCGCGCAACCGCGCCAACCCGTTCAGGCGTTCCAGGCAGATCCACGACTGGGCGCCGAGCAGCTCGATCAGGTTGACGGTGGTCGGGTCGGGGCGCAGCGTACGGGTGTCGCCGACCAGCAGCACCCCGCAGAACTCGGTGGGGCCGAGCGGTACCGAGATCAGGGTGCGTAGCCCGGCGGCGATCAGCACGTCCTGGTCCGGCGTGGTCGGGTGGTTTCCCTCGCCGAGCGTGTAGGAGGCACCGTAGGTGTGCGCGTGCGCCCGGAGCCGTTCCAGCACCGGTCGGCCGGCGCCGGCCAGCGCGGCATGCACCCGGGACTCGAGAGCGTCGGGTACCAGGTCCGGCGTCGCCACCCGAGGCCCGGCCGGCCCGTCCAGCACGAAGACCGCCGAGCTGAGCCCGGAGACGTCCCGGGCCGCGGAGACGGCGGCGGTCATCAGCTCGGCCTCGGTGGCGGCGGAGGTCAGCGCGGAGGCGTGCCGGAGCAGCTTCTCGCTCCGGGTCTCGGCGGGCGGGCCGCCGAGCTGCCCGATCCTGCCGCCGAGCAGGGCGGCGACCTGCTCGGCGGTGCGCCGCCAGGCGTCCAGGTCGACGTCGACGGTCGGCCACTCCAGATCCAGTACCCCGATCGGCTGCCCCGCCCGGTCGAGGATCGGGGCGCAGATCTCCGCCCGTACGTCGGGTCGCAGCGGCACGTAGTCGGGTTCGTTCGTCACCTCTGGCACGGTTTCGGTCTTGCCGGAGGCGTACACCCGGCCGACCGTTCCGGTGTCGGTCGGTACCGAGGCGAAGACCTGCCACGATCCGGTCGCGGCGACACAGCGGAGCCGGTCGCGGACCCAGAGCAGCACCGCGATCCGTCCCGGCATGTGCTTGCCCAGCGTGACCACCGTCACCTGAGCCGCCTCGACGGCGGTGGACGCCGTGCGCAGCCGGGTGGTCACGTCGCTGACGACGCGGGAGTGGTCGAGGGACACCGTTTCCGATCCGGGGAGGAGGGGTTCGAGGGGTCCGACCAAGATTACTCAGGGTATTGAGAATCTGCCGGGTGTGAGTGATCTCCGCCTCCCCGGACGCCTCGGATCAGTTGATCAGCGCCAGGGCCGCCTCGCGGAGCGGCGCCGATGCGTTCGCCGGGGAGCCGGCGTGGAACGGCGGGTCCGGGTCGTACTCGATGGCGAGCTGGACGGCGTGCGCGGTCGGCACGTCGGTCGCCTCGGCCAGCAGGGTCAGCGCCATGTCGACGCCGGCCGAGACGCCGGCCGCGGTGATGATCCGGCCGTCCCGGACCACCCGCTCCCGGACCGGCTCGGCGTCGAAGGCCCGCAGCTGGTCGAGCCAGCCCCAGTGGCTCGTCGCCCGCCGCCCGCCCAGTAGCCCGGCCGCGCCGAGCAGGAACGAGCCGGAACAGACCGAGGTGGTCCACCGGGTGTACTGGTGGGCGAGTGCGATCCAGCCGACCAGTGCCGCGTCGGCGAGCGCGGCCCGGGTGCCGGGCCCGCCCGGTACGACGATCACGTCCGGGCGGGACAGCTCGGCGTAGCCGGCCGTGGCGGTGATCGACATCGCGCCCCGGTCGTCGACAACCGGGCCGGGTTCGGCGGCGACCATGGTCACGGTGACGCCGGGAGCGAAGGCCAGCACCGTGTACGGCCCGACGACGTCGAGGGCGGTGAATCGCGGATAGAGCGGGATGGCGACGTGCATGCTCGGTTCCTCCTTGACGGAACGGGCTGGATCGGCTGCGCGGTACGGCGCCCGGCAGGTGTCGGGACGTGCGGGATCGGCTCCGGTGTCGGCGGTTGCCGGCGACTGTCGGAGATGCGGTCGGTGGATGGGCCGGCCGGTCAGGCCTGTTTCGACCGGAAACGGCGGCGGTAGTCGCCCGGCGCGACCCGCCAGTGCCGGCGGAATACGCGGTAGAGGGTTTCGGCGGCGCCGAGACCGGACTCCCGGGCCACCCGGTCCAGCGGATGGCCGGTGTGCTCCAGCAGCCGGCGGGCGGCGTCGGCCCGGCTGCGTTCGACGTACCGGCCCGGGGAGACGCCGGTCTGCTCGGTGAAGAGCCGGGAGAAGTGCCGCTCGCTCATTCCGGCCCGGCGGGCGAGCGCCGGCACGCTGAGATCCTCGGTCGGGTTGGCGTCGATGAAGGTCTGGAGTTCGCGCAGCGGTTCGCTGCGTGGCACCGCCGCCCGCATCGCCGTGCTGAACTGGCTCTGGCCGCCCGGCCGGTGTAGGTAGACCACCAGGCCCCGGGCGACGTACCGGGCGAGTTCGTGCCCGTGGTCCGCGGCCACCAGCGCGAGTGCGAGGTCGATGCCGGCGGTCACCCCGGCGGAGGTCCAGACGTGTCCGTCCCGGATGTAGATCCGGTCGGCGTCCACCTCCACCGCCGGATAGCGATCGCCCAGTTCCTGGGCGGCCAGCCAGTGTGTGGTGGCGCGCCGACCGTCGAGCAACCCGGCCTCGCCGAGCAGGAGCGCGCCGTTGCAGACCGAGCCGACCCGTTCGGCGATGCCGGCGAGTCGGCGGATCCCGGCGACCAGTTGCCGGTCGGTGAGGTGTGCCGACGCGGCGAGCCCACCGGCGACGAGCAGCGTGTCGATCGGCCCGGTGACCTGGTCCAGGGCCAGGGGTGCCAGGGTGCTGATCCCGTTGCCCGCCGTCACCGGGCCCGGGCGTACCGCCGCGACCTCGATCCGGTAGCCCCGGCTCTCGCCGACGATCAGGCTCGCCAGCGCGAAGACGTCGGCCGGGCCGGTGAGGTCGAGGTTCTGGAACCCCTCGTAGATCAGTGTCACCACCCGTCGCCGCATGTGTTCATGCTGCTCGCGGCGGCGCTGTGGCGTCAACGACACAGGTATTGCAGATTACGCCAGCGGATCGGCCCGGTCGCTTCGTGCGGCCCCGAGTGGCTCGGGCCGGTCACCGGCGGCGGCCCGGCGCTCGGCCAACACGCCGAACGGACCGGGGAAGCATGCCCGGTGCTTGGCTAAGATCGTCGACAATCCACGTGATCATGATGGCGGGAAGTCGGCGGACGGAGAGCCCGACATGGCGAGGTTGCCCGACGAGGTGGTGGCCGCGATCGGCCGGATCACGATTGCCGCCGGGGACCTGGAACTCATCCTGGCCTGGATCGGCGCCGACCAGGCCGGCGGCAACGCGTTCGAGGTGCTGGCCCGGCCCGGCGAACCGGTACGCGCCGCCCGGGGCTCGGTCGAGTTCGCCACCCCGGCGTACCGGCAGGCGTACCTCCCGGTGGTCGAGATCGCCGCGAAACTGCTCGCCAAGCGACACGCGGTGGTCTCCGCGATGTGGGTCAGCGAGGCTCCGGACGAGTCCGTGCAGCGCTGGGAACTGCTGGACGACAAGACCCACGTACGCCAGCTCGTCGACCCCCGGGCCCTGGACGAGCTGTCCCGGCAACTGCTGGAGGCGCGCAACCGGCTCGTGGCGATCGTGACCGCCCAGCTCAACAACGACCCGGTACCCGCCTCCTGACACTGGACGGAGCCGGACCGGCGCGGACAGGGAATCGGGCGGCAGGTCCTCGACCACGTGATCGGCTGGGCCCGCGAGCGTGCGCTCCGGGTCGACCTGTGGGTCGCCGACGACAATCCCGGCGCCCGGCGCCTCTACGAGTGCCACGGCTTCCGCCCGGACGGCCGGACCGAGCCGATCCGGGAGGGCAGCGAGGCCACCATGAGCCACCTGGTGCTGCCCGGCTGACCCGCCCCGGACGGAACATCCATTCTGGCCGGCCCCGTCCCGTTCGGGCAGACGTGAAATCGGGCGGGTGGTCGGCCGGAGCGCGATGCCTATCCATCGTGGAACGATGGTGGTGTGTGGCGAGGTGGCTCGACGAGCGTCGATCTGGTGGTCGGGGAGGGGTCCCGAACCGGCCGGGTTAGGTTCCGGGAACCGCACCGCCCCGTCGACGCTCGGTGGTGGCTCGTCCACCTCGACCGCCGGCACGACCGAGGCCAGCTTGCGACGTTGCCGCTCGCCGCCGGTCGATCGAACCCCGTGACGGGAGGGGACCAGGATGGATCTCGTGACGCAGGCCGGGCTGGACCGCGAGCAGCCGGAGCGGTCCTATGACCCGCTGGCCGCCGCCCTCGGCAACGCCTCCCTGATCGGCGTCGGCTACCTGATGCTCGGGCGGATCAGGCTGGCCGTGGCCGCGACGCTGGTCAGCGTCGTACTCGTCGCCTCCCTCGTCTGGGGTGCGCGATCGGGGTGGGCCGAGATCGTCGTACTCCTCTGGTGGGTGGCTCTGGTCGGGCACGCGTGGCTCCTGGCGGGCGGGCGGCGGCCGGGGGCCGTGCAGCGTGACCAGCGACTGGTCGCGCTCGCCGTCACGGTTCCGGTGCTGCTCGCCGTGGGGTTTCTGCGGTTCGACGCGGCGGGGATCGAGCGGACCGTCACCGAGGCCCGGGGCAGCGGCGACTGCGCCCGGGCGTTGACCGCGCTGGACCGGGTGTCGTTCGGCCACCGGGTCGCCGACGCTCCGCTGACGGTTCGTGGCGAGCGGAGTGTGGAGGCCTGTCAACGGCTGCGGGCCGCCGAGCAGCGGCTCGCCAGCGGGTTGACCGGGGACCCCGACGGGCTGAAGGCGGGCTTCGACGAACTCGGCGCGGTCCTCGTGGACCTGCCGGGTCACGAGAAGATGGTCGACGCGACCCTGGACAGGTTCCTCGGTGAGCTGCCGACCGACGACCCGTGCCGGACCGCCACGGTCACCGACTGGCTTCGCCAGCGGCCGGCGACCAACAACGCGCTGGACCGGGCCACCGAGGTGGTGGCGCGGACCGCACCGGCGGCGCTGGTCGACTGTGCCGACGGCCTGATGGCCGGCAGCGAGTGGGAGGCGGCGCGGACGCGCTACCAGCAGCTCCTCGACCAGTACCCCGGCCAGGAACTGAACGCCCGGGCCGTGGAGGGAGTCAAGCGGGCCGGCCTGGCCATCGAGCTGGCGAACGTCCGCAGCCTGCTCGACGGGCCGGCCAGCAGCCGACCCGCGTACTGCACCAAGCCGGCGCCGTACAGTGCCGCCACCCCGTACACCAAGGGGAGGACCAACCGGGCCCTGTTCTACGGCGACGACGAGTACACGAAGAAGCTTCCCGCCACCTGGCGGGCCGCCGACGTCACCGCTGCCGTGCTGATCGTCTGCGTGGGCCGAAAGGAGTATGGCACCACCGTCCGGACCTGCCCGTACGAGAACAAGATCTCCAAGCGGTTCCCGACGTACGTGGCGTTCCGCAAGATCGCGATTCCCGTGCAGGCCTACGAACTCCGGACCGGAAAGCTCGTGTTCAACAGCAAGGTGCAGATCAGCGGCGCAAGCTGCCCGAGGATCCTCAGATACACCCGCTACGGCAGCCTGATCGATCTCGGCCCGCCGTCCGAGGTGTACGTCACCGCGTCCAACGCCAACGTCCGCGCCGCCTTCCAATCGCTGATCACCCGGGGTTGACGGCCGGCGACGGATCGGTTTTCGGAGTGGGCTGGCGGCCGGTGCTATCCGGCGTCCAGGCGTCTGCGGGCCAGCAGGTAGCCCTGTGAGGTCCGCTCCCGCTCGCCCTCTGCCGCGCGGACGGCCTTCACCCGGACGTCGAAACCTGCCTTGTCCAGCAGATCGGCGACCTCCTCGGGTTGTTGGCGGTAGAAGTCGAGCGAGATCGTCAGGTCGTCCACCCCGTCGTAGTGCTTAAGGTCATCACCGATCTGGAAGGCGAGCATGAGCTGCCCGCCCGGGGCCAGCGTCCGATGGAACTCCGCGAACACCTGGGGGCGGTACTCCCAGGGAACGTGGATGATCGAATAGTTGGCGAGGAGGCCGCCGAGGGAGGCATCGGGGATGTCCAGAGCCAGCATCGATCCCACCTCGAACCGCAGGCCGGGGTAGGCCTGTCGGGCGAGCGCGATCATCTCGGGGGACAGGTCGACACCGAACGCCTTGAGGTCGAGCTCGCGCAGGGCGTTCGTCAACCGACCGGGACCGCAGCCGATGTCGGCGACCGTGCTGTTGCCGGTCGCCCGGACCCACTCGGCGAAGAGGGCCAACATGGCCCGGTCCACCGGCAGATTGGCCAGGTCGCTAGCGACGACGTCGAGGTGAGCGACGGTGAGCGCGTCGTAGGACTCGCGGGTGGTGCGCAGAAACGGTGCCTCGGTCATGGGCGGCAACCCTAGTACGGCTGAGGCCACCATCTCGTCCGCTGACCGGCGATGTGATCAGGGCGCGGGCAAGAGGTCGAGGGCGGCCAGCAGCATCGGGACGGCCAGTAGGATTCCGCCCAGCCCGAGGGGCGCGCCGAGCGCGCCGAGGACGGCAACGCCTTTCCGAAGCCCAGAGCGCCGCGAGTACGAGATCGCCAGGACACCGTAACCGGCTGCGAAGAGCAGGAAGAAGAGCACGTAACCGACTCCGGCCATATCGATCTGGTCGGCGGTGCCCGCCAGGCCCGAGGCCATGCCGACCGCTTGGATCACGCTGCCGAGGGCGTACACGCTGAGCATGGCAAACGCTCCCCACAGCAGCACGCCCAGCAGGGCCGGAGGAAGAAGCCTCGGGCGCTTGACGATCGACAGCAGTGCCAGCGTCGCGCCCATCACCTTCAGCACGGCGACGAGCCAGTTCATCACGGCGATCCCGGAGGTGTACTCGGCGTGGACCCCGTTGGCGAAGTGGTCGGTCATCTCGAAGTGGACGTTCACCGTCGCGAACCCGATGCAGAACAGGACCACCAGAGCACCTGTCACGGCGACGCCGACGCCGGGCGTGGCAGGGGCCTTGTCTCTAGCGGAAGCAACGGAAGCCATGCCGCCAGTCAACGCGCGTTCTTCAACCGAGTCCTCCCTCCCGAGAGGGGGATCGACCTGCGGACTAGCGCTGAAGTGGGAGCCGCGGCAGGCGCATCCAGTCACTGGATGTGCCTTCTGGGTTGGCCCGGCGGTCATGCGGGTACCGGATGTCGCGCCCCCGCATGACCGCCTGCTCCTCGTAGTCGCGGTAGCCGTTGTGGCCCCGCTCGGAGGAGGTCGGTCCCGCCTGCTTGGATCGCCCCAACTCCTCTTCGGCTCGACCTCCGCGTCTCGATCTCGCGTGGGGCGCCGGATCAGCTGCTGCCACCGTTCGTTGTCCAGACGCTGACCGACCGCCGGCAGTCCTTCGAGCCGGGTGCCGAAGGTCTGATCGTTTGCCGCCTTCTCGCTGCCTCCGACCGAGCGGTGATCGCCGGAGCGCATCAAGGCCCCTCCGTGGAGGGGCCTTGATCTGCCGTTTCTCGTGTCGGGGTGGCCGGATTCGAACCGACGACCTCTTCGTCCCGAACGAAGCGCGCTACCAAGCTGCGCCACACCCCGAGGCGTGCCGAGCAATAGTAGCCCACCCGTCCTCTCGGGCAAATTCGGTATCCCGCCCGGTGCGTCCCGCTCACACCGGGTCTGGGCAGCGGCAGGTCAGCGCGGAATCAGGGTCAACAGCGACGCCTCCGGCCGGCAGGCGAACCGTACCGGGGCGGTGGGGTGGGTGCCGAGGCCGGCGGAGACGTGCAGCCAGGCGTCCGTCTCCGGCCAGCGGTGCAGGCCTCGGGCCATCGACCGGGGTAGGTCGCAGTTGGTGGTCAGCGCGCCGACCAGCGGGACCCGGACCTGGCCGCCGTGGGTGTGGCCGGCGAGCAGCAGGGTGAAGCCGTCGGCGGCCATCTCGTCCAGTACCCGGGGCTCGGGCGAGTGGGTGACCCCGATGGCGAGGTCGGCCTCTGCCGGGACCTGCCCGGCGACCGAGGCGTAGTCGTCCCGTTCGATGTGCGGGTCGTCGACTCCGACCAGCTCGACCTGCCGGCCGCCGGCCTTGATCGACGTACGGGCGTTGTTCAGGTCCGCCCAGCCGGCACCGACCAGTACCTCCCGCAGGTCCTCGGCGGGCAGTTCGACGCCCTGCACGTACTCCCGGTCGGGCAGCAGGTAGCTGAACGGGTTCTTCCAGACCGGTCCCCGGTAGTCGTTGGAACCGAACACGAAGGCGCCGGGGTAGTCGAGCATCGGTTGCAGCGCCCGCAGCGCCCCGGGTACCGCGTCCGGGTGCGCCAGGTTGTCCCCGGTCACCACCACCAGGTCCGGGTCGGTGGCGGCCAGCGAGGCGACCCAGGCCTGCTTGCGGCGCTGGTCCGGCATCATGTGCAGGTCCGACAGGTGCAGGATGCGCAGCGGTTCGGCGTCGGTGGCGAGCACGGGTACGTCGTACCGGCGCAGGGTGAACATGTTGCGCTCGACGAGCGAGGCGTACGCCAGGGCGGCGCCGCCCGCGAGGACGGTCCCGGCAGCCAGGCGGAATACTGTGCGCTTCTGCATGCGGATCAGGGTAGTTTGACCGTCCATGGGTACCCTGAAGGACCTCCTGACCACGGACATGCGTACCGCGCTGAAGGCTCGGGACGAGCTGACCACCTCGACCCTGCGGATGGCGCTGGCGGCCGTCGGCACCGCCGAGGTCGCCGGCAAGGAGAAGCGGGAGCTTTCCGACTCCGAGGTGCTGGCGGTGCTCACCCGGGAGGCGAAGAAGCGACGCGAGGCGGCGGCCGCCTTCGGCGACGCCGGGCGGACCGAGCAGGCGGAGCGGGAGCGGGCCGAGGGCGAGGTGCTGGACCGGTACCTGCCGAAGCAGCTTACCGACGAGGAGGTGGCCGAGCTGGTGACGGGCGCGCTGGCCGCCGGCGGGTTCACCGAGCGCGGCCAGATGGGCCCGGCGATGAAGGCGGCCCAGGCCGCGGTGGCGGGCCGGGCCGAGGGCGGTCGGGTGGCCGCGGAGGTACGTCGGCAGCTCGGCGCCGGCTGACGGCCGCGCGTCACGCGGTAACGCGCGACGGGCGGGCATCCCCTCCCGGGGTGCCCGCCCGTCGTCGTCGTGACCTGCTCGGCGTGGCGTCGGGTCGTGGCCCGGGCCGCTACCGACCGCTCAGCGGCGGCCGGGTGGCCGGGGGCCGCGCGGTCCACCCGGTCCGCCCGGCGGGTCGTCGCTGGCCGGAGCCTTGCCGTTGCTGACCTCGATGCTCACCGCCCCACCCTTGATGGTCCGACCCTCGGGGCTGGTACCGGCCGCCGTGCCGGCCGGGCAGCTGGAGTCGACCTGGCCGCCCACCTCGGCGTCGAAGCCGGCACCCTTGATTCTGGAGAGGGCGGTCTGGATCGGCTGGCACTTGACGTTCGGGATGCTCCGCTGGTCACCGTTGACGATCTTGCCGCCCGGCGGGGTGAACTGGATCGCGGGTTTGCCCTTCATCGCGTCCCGGAGCGTCTGGTAGACGGCGTGGTTGACGCCGCCCGGGTCGTTGTGCCTCATGTTCTGCGTGGTCTCGGCCCAGTCCGGGTCGGCGAGGATGCCGGCGACCGCGAGCTGCTTCGTCATCACGACCAGCGAGGCGCTCTTCTCGCCGTCGGTGGTGCCGCTCTTGCCGGCGACCGGCTTGCCGACGGCGCCGCGCACGTTGCGGGCGGTGGCGCCCTTGCACCGGGAGGTGGAGGAGCGGTCGCCGACCGGGCAGCGGGCGGCGTCCACGGCGGCCCGGGCCACCTCGGTCTTGATCGTCTGCGAGCACTGCGGGTTGGCGATGTCGAGCTTGTTGCCCTCCTGGTCCCGGATCAGCTGCACCGGGATCGGCTTGCAGTACTTGCCGTCGGCGGCCAGCGTGGCGTACGCGTTGGCCAGCTCCAGCGGGGTTGTCTGGGAGACACCGAGGGTGAAGGCGCCCCAGCCGTTCGCGAGCTGCTTGGTGGAGGCGAAGTGCGCGTCGTTACTGGCCCGGAACGTGATGCCCATCCGCTTGGCGGCGTCGACGACCTTGGCCGCGCCGACCCGCTCCTGCAGCGGCACGAAGTAGGTGTTCACCGACGAGCCGAACGCGCTCCACATGTTGTGCACGCCGGCCATGCTCTTGCTGGCGTTCTGCGGGCAGTACTTGTTGGTGCCCGGGCAGGCGGCGTCTGAGCCGTACTCGACGATGTACTTCGTCTGGGCCACCTGCTTGGCGTTGATCGTGGTCTCCAGCGGGTAGCCGTTCTCCAGAGCCGCCACCACGGTGAAGATCTTGAAGGTAGAGCCGGCCTGGTAGCCGGTGATGTCGCCACCGCCGGTCAGCAACGGGTTGGTGGTGTTCGGGTACGTACCCCGGATCTTCTTCTTCCTCTTCGCCGGGTTCGTGCTGAGCTTGTTCTGCGGCTTCTTCGGGTCGTCGAGCTTGTAGTTCCGGTTCACCGCCAGCGCGCGGACCCGCCCGGTGCCGGGCTCGATCGCCGCCACCATCATGGCTTCCTTCTTGCCCGTCTTGACGTTGCGCTCGACGGCGTCCTTGGCGGCCTTCTGCGTCTTGGCGTCCAGGGTGGTGACGATGGTGTAGCCACCGCTCTTGAGCCGCCGCTCCCGGTCGTACTGGGTACGGCCGAAGGTCTCCTGCTGCATCCACCAGCGGTAGAAGTAGTCGCAGAAGAAGCCCCAGTCGTTCTTGCCGACGTCGACGCAGCCGTTCGGGGTGCGCTTGTCCTTGACCACCAGCTTGATCGCCTTGGCCTTGTCGGCCTCTTCCCGGGTGATCGCCTTGGTCTCGACCATCTGGTCGAGCACCCAGTTGCGCCGGTTGACCGCCTCCGGGTAGCCGCTCTTGGTGGTCGGGTCGTTCTCCGAGGGGGCCTTGACCATCCCGGCCAGCATCGCCGCCTCCTGGAGCTTCAGGTTCTTCGGGTGCTTGCCGAAGTACACCTGGCTGGCCGCGAAGATGCCGTACGCGCCGTTGCCGAACGGGGCGATGTTGAGGTAGCCCTCCAGGATCTCGTCCTTGGTCAGGTCGCCGTCGAGCTGCATGGCGTACCGCATCTCGCGCAGCTTCCGGGCGCTGGTGTCCTCAGTGGCTGCCACGACGTCCTGCGGGTGCGTCGCCGAGTAGGCGATGGAGAGCCGGACGTACTGCATGGTGAGCGTGGAGGCACCCTGGGTGGTGACCCCGGCCTGGTTGTTCGCCACGAACGCCCGGGCGACGCCGTTGATGTCGACGCCGTTGTGCTCGTAGAAGCGCTTGTCCTCGGCGGCGATCAGTGCCTGCGCCATCACCGGCGCGACGTCCTTGAGCGGCACGTCGCGGCGGTTCTCGTCGTACATGGTGGCGAGCGGGGTCTTGCCGTCGGAGGCGTAGAGGTAGCTGATCTGCGGCGCCTTCTTGACGGTCAGCTCGGTGGGCAGCTTGTCGAACGTCTCCGCGCCGGCTTTGGCGGCCAGGCCGGACATCGCCACTGCGGGGAACGCGGCCGCGGCAACCACCACGCCGGCCAGCAGCCCACAGATCAGCAGCGACGCGGCGTTGGTGAAGACATTGTGGTCACGCTTCCGCATCCAGGTCACCTCGACAGGGTACGTGAGTCGACACAGAGGTCGCGCCCTGCGTACTTTCCCCATTTCCTGCGGGCGCTGGCCTCGTTGTGTTAAACGCACGACCCCTGGTGCGCGGTTGCGGGCTCCTCGCTGCAGAGTCTCCTCCCTCCGGGAAGTCTCCGCAGCGTTTTCGCTGATCGCGGCCGGGTAGTCAGGGCCGGATTGCCGGATGAAGCGTCAAGGAATGTCCGGGTTGACGGATTTGGCTGACAACGTTGCGTAATCAGTTGACTACAGAGCATGATGGTCGAGCGAGAGAAACGCATGTCGTCCGTGATGCCCGGGGGAGGGCAGCACGGGTGGCCGGGGGGTTATCGCCGGCTGACCGGCTCTGGTCGGTAGCGGGACTGCAAGGGGGGACAGGAGCAGATGGGCATGATCACAGATTGGCCCACGTTGGCGGCGTGTCAGAACGGTGATCCTGACGCGCTGTTCGTGCAGGGTGCCGAACAGAACGTGGCGAAGCGGATCTGCCGCAGCTGCCCGGTGCGGTACGAGTGCCTGGCCGACGCACTCGACAACCGCATCGAGTTCGGCGTGTGGGGTGGCATGACCGAGCGGGAACGCCGGGCGCTGCTGCGTCGTCACCCGCAGGTGGCGAGCTGGCGCAAGATGTTCGAGGCGGCCTTGAAGAACAAGGACAAGGTACTGGTCAACGCCGGCTGATCGCGGCACCGATCGTGCGCAGCCCGTCGACGTCGTGCACGTCGGCGGGCTGAGCCGTCACCGCCACCGCCGGTACCGCCGGAAAGGCGTCGGTGAAGACCCGGGCGACCCGCCGCTCCCGCGCCGCCTGCTGGGCGAGCGCGGCATGGGCCAGCAGGGTCTCCACGGTCGCCTCGTGCCCACCGAGCCGCACCAGCCGCTCGGCCGCGGCCAGGCTCTCGGCGGCGGTCGGCCGCTCCACGGCGGGCCGATGCACCCGATTCAGCACCAGGCCGGCCAGCGGCATCCGTTCCTGGCTCAGCCGGCCCGCGAAGTACGCCGCCTCGCGGACCGCGTCCGGCTCCGGCACCGCGACCAGCAGGAACGCCGTCTCCCGTGCCTGGAGGACCCGGTACGTCTGCTCGGCGCGCTGCCGGAAACCCCCGAACATCGAGTCGAGGGCCGCCACGAAGCCGGACAGATCAGTGAGCAACTGGGCGCCGAGCACCTTCTGCACCACCCGGGAGAACATCCCGAACGAGGCGGTGACCAGGCTGAACATGCTCCGCCCACCACTGCGGGCCGGAGCCAGCAGCAGCCGCAGCATCCGCCCGTCCAGAAACCGGGAGAGCCGCGCCGGCGCGTCGAGGAAGTCCAGCGCGGACCGGGACGGCGGGGTGTCGACCACGATCAGGTCCCACTCGTCCCGGGCGTGCAACTGGCCCAGCTTCTCCATCGCCATGTATTCCTGGGTGCCGGCGAAGGTGGAACTCATCGCCTGGTAGAACGGGTTGGCGAAGATCTCCGCCGCCTTCGCCGGATCGGTGTGCGCGAGCACCACGTCGTCGAAGGTCCGCTTCATGTCCAGCATCATGGCGTGCAGCTCGCCGCCGCTCGCCTCGATGTCGATCCCCTTGACCTGCCGAGGGGTGTTGTCCAGCTCGTTCAGCCCGAGCGACTGGGCCAGCCGCCGGGCCGGGTCGATGGTCAACACCACCGTACGCCGGCCGTGTCGCTCGGCCGCCCGGAGCGCGAGGGCGGCGGCCGTGGTGGTCTTGCCCACCCCGCCCGAGCCGCAGCAGACCACGATCCGAACGCCGGGATCGGCGAGGATCTGGTCGATGTCCAGCTCCGGTGCTGGGTGATCGGGACGCACCAACCGAGCGTATCGGGACAGTGCCGCCCTGGCGGCGTGGTGGCACTCAGGTGTGAGTCAATCGGCGCTGCGGGGTAAGGGAGGGCCCCCTGTTATCGCTTTCTGGTGCATAAGGGGCCCTTTCTGACACCTCAGGCGGCGGCCAGCAGCGTGTCGGCGATCAGGTCCAGACCGGTCCGGTCCACTCCTTCGGCCAGCAGCGGCAACTCGACCAGGGGCAGCCCGAGCTCGAGCAGGTCGGCCCGGAGCGACTCCTCCAGGTCACGTCGGATGAGCTGGTCGCGGGCCTCGGCGTGCAGGCCCGCCACGGTCGTCCGGTCGGTCGGCAGGCCGGCGGCCTCCAGCCCTCGGCGCAGCTCCGCCTGGGTGACCCTGCCGGCCAGCAGCGGCGGGCGGGTCGCGTTCAGGATCAGCCGCCCGACCGGGATCCGCAGGTTGTTCAGGTCCGCGATCGCGTCGATGGTCTCCTGGACCGGCATCTCCTCCAGCAGCGTGACCACGTGTACGGCGGTCATCGGCGAGCGGAGCAGCGCCGCCACTCCCTCGCTCTGGGTCTTGATCGGGCCGACCTTGGCCAACCGGGCGGTCTCGGCGGTGACGTTCAGGAACCGGCCGATCCGTCCGGTCGGCGGGGCGTCCAGCACCACCGCGTCGTACACCCGGCGCTTGCCGGCCGTGCGGGTGGTGGCCTCCTTGACCTTGCCGGTGAGCAGTACGTCCCGCAGCCCCGGCGCGATCGTGGTGGCGAAGTCGATCGCGCCGAGCTTGCGCAGCGCCCGGCCGGCCGCCCCGAGCTTGTAGAACATGTCGAGATATTCGAGGAGCGCCTCCTCGGAGTCGACGGCCAGGGCGCGCACCTCGCCGCCGCCGCGCGCGGTGGCGATCGTCCGTTCCTCGTACGGCAGCGGGTCGGTGCCGAAGAGTTGGGCGATGCCCTGCCGGCTCTCCACCTCGACCAGCAGGGTACGGCGGCCACCGCTCGCCAGCGCCAACGCCAGCGCGGCGGCGACCGTCGTCTTGCCGGTCCCGCCCTTACCGGTGATCACGTGCAGCCGGGCCGGCCACCGGGCACTCGCCCGGTCGGCGTCCGCCCGGTCGCCCGACTCCTCGCCCGCTCGCACCCTTCGAGCCTAACCAGCCCGGCACCCGACCAGCCCGGCCGGTCAGATGACGTCGCAGACCCACCACCCGGTCTCCCGTACCACCACGAAGGTCAACTGCTGGTCCGTCGACCGCTCGTCGCCGGTCGTCATGGTCAGTTTGGTCGACACCAGAGCGCGCTCCCCGGCCTGCTCGTCGACCTTCGGCGTGGACCAGCGGAACCCGGCGGTGTCGTACCGTCCGGCGGATTCCGCCACCTCCTTGATCTTGGCGGCGATCCGGTCAGCGTCCCGGGCGGCCGGGCAGACCAGGCTGGCCGCCCGCGCGGCGTCCTGCTCGCTGTAGACCGCCGTCAGGAACTCGTCCACGGCCACGACCGGATCGGCGGCCCCCTCGCCCCGCTCCGCACCGCGGATCACCAGGACGGCCGCGATCCCACCGACCACGCATAGCAGCAGTGTCGCGGCCAGCGCGATCGACGCGACGATCAGCCCGCGCCGCGTCCTCGGCGGCGCGGCGAAACCGGCCGCCGGGTAACCGGGCGGTGCCGGATAACCCGGAGGTGCCGGATAACCGGGTACGGCGGGACCCGGCCCCGGCTGGCCGAGGTGGTGGCTGGCCGGCCCTGGTTGTTCCGGCCCTGGTTGTTCCGGCCCCGGTTGTCCCGGCCCTGGTTGTTCCGGCCCTGGTTGTCCCGGTTCCGGTTGTCCCGGTTCCCGTGGCTCGGGCTGCGGGCTCGCGTCGAGTGGTTCGGGCTGCGTGGCCGCGTCGCGGGGCTCGGTGTCCGGAGGTGAGGCGGTGGACCCGGTCTGCGGCGAGGGCTCGGCCGGCGGGCGGGTGGGTTCGTCGCCGTCGGACGGTTGCCTCATGTTCTCCCCAATCCCGCAGGCCTCGGTCCGGCGGTGAAGGTACCGGCCGGCGGGTCGGGAGGGCTGGCGTGGTCGGTGGCTGTGCCGGCGGAGCGGTGGCGGACCCGCCCCGGCAGGGTATCCCGGCGGGGCGTATCGGGGCAGCCACGGTCCGGCGTGGACGGGACCCTGTGCCCCACGGATCGGGAGGCGTACGCGTACGGCCGTGGCCGCAGCCCGTAGGCTGTCGCCGACAAGCCTGAGACGAGGAGACCCAAGCGATGCAGAAGTGGGAGTACGCCACGGTGCCGCTGCTCACGCACGCCACCAAGCAGATTCTCGACAACTGGGGCGAGGACGGCTGGGAACTGGTGGCGGTGATACCTGGCCCGAACCCGGAGCAGCTCGTCGCGTACCTCAAGCGGGCCAAGTCGTGACGGCTGGGCCACACGGCAAACTCGCCGAGCTGGGTCTCGTACTGCCCGAGGTGGTGCCGCCGCTGGCCGCGTACGTGCCGGCCGTCCAGTCCGGCCGCCAGGTCTACGTCTCCGGCCAGTTGCCGTTGCGCGACGGCAAACTGCTGGCGACCGGCAAGGTCGGCGGCGGCGTCTCGGCCGAGCAGGCGAAGGACCTGGCCGCGCAGTGCGCGCTCAACGCCCTGGCCGCGATCGACGCGCTGGTGGGTCTGGAGAGCGTCGTCAAGATCGTCAAGCTGACCGGCTTCGTGGCCTCCGCCGACGGGTTCACCGGGCAGCCCGGGGTGGTCAACGGCGCATCGGAGCTCTTCGGCACCGTCTTCGGGGAGGCGGGCCGGCACGCCCGCAGCGCGGTCGGGGTCGCCGAACTCCCGCTGGGCGCACCGGTCGAGGTCGAGGTCGTCGTCGAGGTGGCCTGAGCGCCTACCGTCCTCCCGGATCCTGGGCGCTTTCGAGCCGGAAGGGCGGTTGAGACCGGCAGGTCACGCTGCCCTCGCCCCCGGGTCGTACCATCGCAGCCATGACCGGGCACGTGACCGCGCCGGCCGCGGCGTTGGCTGACCAGCTGCCGAGCTGGGCGACGCTGGTCCGTGCTCCGAACCCGGGGCCGATGACCCTGGACGGCACCAACACCTGGGTCATGGGCGCACCGGGCGCGGGTGAGGTGCTCGTGGTGGACCCCGGTCCGCTCGACGAGGGCCACCTGGCCGCCGTCGCCGCGCACGGGCCGGTCGCCGGGGTGCTGGTCACGCACGGCCACCCCGACCACACCGAGGGGCTGGACCGGTTCCTGGAGCTGACCGGCGCCGAGCCGCTGACCCTGCGCCGTGGGTGGTCGGAGATGGAGCTGGCCGGCCTGCGGATCCGGCTGCTGGTCACTCCCGGGCACACCGCCGACTCGCTCTGTTTTCTCGTGGAGGGCGGCGGCGAGCGGGCCGTCCTCACCGGCGACACCATCCTCGGCCGGGGCACCACGATCGTCGCGCACCCAGACGGCGACCTGGGGAACTATCTCCAGAGCCTGGCAGGGCTGGCCGAGTTCTCCGGGATTCCGGCGCTGCCCGGGCACGGCCCGCCGCTGGCCGACTGCGCCGCCGCCGCCCGGTTCTACCTGGCCCACCGGCGGGCCCGGCTCGACCAGGTCCGCACGGCGCGCAGCCAGGGGGCGCGCACCGCCGCCGAGGTGGTGGCGGTGGTCTACGCGGACGTGGACCGGTCGCTCTGGCCGGCGGCCGAATGGTCCGTTCGGGCTCAGCTCGCCTATCTCGATCAAGAGAACCGGGAATCCGGCCCGGGGGCCGGTGGGTTGGAACATCCGTGACCTGCCCGGTGTGTGGAACAGTCGCCGTACCCGGTGCGCGGTTCTGCCACAACTGCGGAGTCGCGCTGCCGGCTGCCGCGACCCTGCCTGAGGCGGAGCGCCGGGTGGTAACGGTCCTCTTCGGCGATCTGTCCGATTTCACCTCCTGGTCCGAGGATCTTGATCCGGAACGGGTCAGCACGGTCACCGACCGGGTCCTCGCCGCGCTCGCCGGTGCGGTCAAGACCTTCGGCGGGCACGTCGACAAGCTGACCGGCGACGGGATCATGGCCGTCTTCGGTGCGCCCGTCGCACACGAGGACGACGCCGAGCGGGCCGTCCGTGCGGCGCTCTCCATGCAGCGCGCCGTACGCCGGGTCCTCGACGACGAGCAGGGCGGCGGCGCGCCGCTCGGGCTGCGGGTCGGGCTCAACACCGGTGACGTGGTCGCCGGCATCCAGGCGTCGATCGAGTACACCGTCATCGGCGACACCGTGAACACCGCCGCCCGGCTCGCCGACGCCGCCGCGATCGGCGCCGTCTACGCCGGTGCCCGGACCGCCGCGGCCACCCGGCGGGTCGCCTCCTGGCGGCAGCTCCGGCCGCTGCGGCTGAAGGGCAAGCGGGAACCGGTCGAGGCGTACGAGCTGCTGGGCCTGCTGGACGCGCCGGGTACCCGCTCCGGGCTCGGTGACGAGGCGCCCTTCGTCGGCCGGGAGACCGAGATCGGTCGGGTCGCCGGTCGGCTCGCCGAGGTGATCGACCAGGGGCAGCCCCGGGTGCTGCTGATGACCGCCGAGGCGGGGATCGGCAAGTCCCGGTTCGCCGCCGAGGTGGAACGGCTGGCCGCCGGGTACGACGTCGGCGCCGGCCGGTACGCGACGCACACCGGCGCCCGGGTGCTCTCGGTGAGGTGCGCGGCGTTCGGCGAGCGCCGCCGGCTCGCCCCACTGGCCGACCTGGTCCGGGCGGCGGTCGGCCTGCCCGACGGCCCGGCCACCGCCGTCACCCGCCCGGTGGTCGAGGAGCGGCTGCGCCGGCTCGGCCAGCGGCTGTCCCGCTACCGGCCGGACCCGCCGCCGGTCGCCGTGGACCTCCTGCTCGCCCTGCTGGGCTACGCCGAGCTGCCTCCACCGAACGGCACCGTGCCGGCGGGTCCCGCCGAGTGGTCGGCGGGCGACCCCGGCCCGGACGCCGACGCGATCCCGGCCGCCGTCGCCGAGCTGCTCAGCGCGCTCGCCGCCGAGAGCCCGCTCGCGGTCATCGTCGACGACCTGCACGACGCCACCCCGGAGACCACCGATGCGCTCGGCGTGACGCTGTCCCGGCTGACCGGACCGGTGCTGGTACTGCTGCTGGGCCGCCCCGAGCTGGTCCGCACCGCCGGTGCGCTGACCCGGGTGGCCGACGCCGAGGTGCACGCCCTGCCGCCGCTGCGTGGTGCGGACACCGCCCGGCTGCTGACCGCCTACCTGGGTGGGGGGCGGCTGCCCCAGGCCGACGTGGACCGGCTGCTCGCCACCGCCCAGGGCAACCCGTACTACCTGGCCGAGCTGGTCACCCTGCTGATGGAGCGGGGCGCGCTGACCACCGTGCGGGACCGGGCACCGGCCAGGAGGCCCGGCGGGGCGACTGCCGCAGGGGCTCGGACGTCCGCCGGGGCGACCGGCGCAGCGGCCCGGACGTCCGGCATGGTGACCGCACCGGCCCCGGGGTCCGGCGAGCCGACCGCCGCAGCGGTTCGGACGTCCGGCACGGTGACCGCACCGGCCCGGCCGCCCGGCGGGCCGACCGTCGGACCGCTGACCGGTGTCGTCAGCTCCGCCGGGCGGACCGGCGCGTCCGGGACCGGTGACCCCGGTGGACGGGGCGGCGGGCCGGTCGGCGCGGACAACGGCCAGGGAGCCGCACTGACGTCCATCCCGGCCGCCGGTGCCGGGGGCTCCGGCACCTGGCGGCTGGCGCCGGGTTCGCTGAGCAGCCGGCTGCTTTCCCGGGACCTCGCCGCCGTACTGGCGGCCCGGATCGACGCGCTGCCGCCCGACGCCCGGGCGGCGCTGCGGGACGCCGCCGTGGTCGGCGACACGGTGCCGGCGGGTGCGCTGGAGGCGCTGCGCGAGCGGCGGGCCGGGCGCGAGGGGCGGCCGACCGCCGTCGTCGCGGTCGAACTGGAGCGGGCCGTCGAGGAGCTGCTCCAGCGCCGGATGCTGCACCGCAACCGGGACGGTTACATCTTCGCCACCCCACTGATGCGGGAGGCCGTCTACGCCGGCATCGGCAAGGCCGACCTCGCCGACCGGCACGCCGCGCTCGCCGAGTGGGCCGCGCCGCCGCAGCCGGGCACCGGTCCGGGCGAGGCGGTCCGGGCCGGCATCGGGGCGAGCGGGCTGCCGGTCGCGGAACGCGACGCCTTCATCGCCGAGCATGCCGAGCGGGCCAGCGCGCTCGCCGACGTGATCAGCCTGCGCTCCGACGCGACCGCCCGGAACGTGGCGCCGCTCGGCATGGCCGCGCTGGGCCGCTCCGCCCGCCGGGCACTCGCCGCCGGGGAACCGGCACAGGCCGTCGAGTACGCCGAGCGGGCCGGCCGGCTCGCCGGAGAGTCGGTACCCGGTGGGGACCGGCTGGTGCACGCCCGCGCCCTGCTCCAGGTGGGGCGGATCGCCGAGGCGCTCGCCTTGGCCGAGAAGACCGGGGCGAACGCCGGGGACGACCCCGCCGTACGGGCCGGGGCGCTGCTCGTCGTCGGGCAGGCGTACCTGGCCCAGGGCGACCAGGTGCGGGCGGTGCACTCCTGGCAGGAGGCACTGCAGGTGGCCACCCGGGCCAACCTGCCGGGACAGCGCGCGTCGGCGATGCGCCGGCTGGGGATGGCCGACTTCGTCAATGGCCGGCTGAGCCAGGCCAGCAGCCGGTTCGCCGGGGCGTACCAGGTCAACCTGGATGCCGACGATCCCCGGGGCCAGGCGTGGTCACTCCAGAACCTGGCCTGGGTCACCACCACCCGGGGCGACTTCCCCGGCACGGATGCCGTACTGGACCGGGCGGCCCGGCTCTTCGCCGAGATCGACGACCCGGTGGGCCGGGCCTGGCTGCGCGGCACCACCGCGTTCGCCCGGCTGCTCGCCGGCCGACTCGGCGAGGCGCGCCGGCTGGCCCAGGTCTTCCTGCCGTTCGGCGAGCGGGTCAGCGAGGCGTGGGCGGTGGGTACGCTGCGCGCCGTGGAGGCGTTCGCCGCTGCCGAGCTGGGCGAACTCGCCGACGCCGACCGCGAGGCGCGGCGGGCGTACCGGGACTTCGCCGCCGCCTCCGACGACTGGGGCCGGGGGTTCGCCCTCGTCGTACGCGGTGCGGTGGCGCGCGGCGTCGGCGAGCCGGAGCACGCCACCGACCTGCTCACCGACGCGCTCGGCTACGGCCGGCGTACCTCGCATCCGCTGCTCACCGGGCTCGCCGGCACGCTGCGCGGGTTCGTGGCGCTGGACCGGGGCGACGTCGCGGCGGCGGAGCGGGACGCCGAGGCGGTGCTGGCGGCGGTGGAGCCGCACAGCCCGCTCGCGCCGACCCAGCTCGGTCCCCGGATGTTGCTCGCCGCGAGCCGGCTGACCGACGGTGACGCGGCCACGGCGGTGAGCCTGCTCGAACCGATCGCGACGGCCGGCGCGGTGCCCTCGGTGCTGTTCAGCCGCCGCCAGGCACTGGCCCGGTACGCGTCCGCGCTGCTCGGCGACGGGCAGACTGCGGCGGCGCTGGACTGGGCCCGGCAGGCGGTCGAGGCTCCGGGCGAGGACATCCGCAGCCGGGTGATCGCCGCGCGGGTGCTCGCCGAGGCGCTGGCCGCGGCGGGGCAGCCGGTGGAGGCGGCCGGGGCCGCCGAGGAGGCGGTCCGGTTGGCGTACTCGACGCAGCAGATCAGCGAGCGCGCCGCGGCGGAGGAGTTGCGGGACCGGCTGGCCCGGCCGTCGACCGGGGTAGGCGGGGTCGGGCCGTCGACCGGGGCCGCCGGGGACGGGCTGGTGGTGGTCCGGCAGCGGCTCGCCGGTGAGGGTTCGGCGCCGACCGCTCTCGCCGGGGACGGGCCGGCGTAGTCCGGCCGGCGGGCCGATGGCCGGTCCGCTGACCACCCGGGCCGGTTCTGTGGATCTTCGGGATTCCGTGCGGCGCGGGCAGCCGTCAACCTGGATCAACTGCCGTCCAGAACGCCACCGGCGCAGGCACGGAGGAGTGCAGGTGGGGCTGCCCCGTTCGGTCGCCGGCTGGACCGTCGCCGTCTTCACCGTCCGGTGCTGACCGAGGTGGCGTCCGGATGGTTCTTCGGAGTGGCCCTCTGGGAGGGTCTGGGTACGGTTGCCACCGGCGCCGGCCTCTGGTATGACCAGTGCCGCAATGGCAACCAGCCGGTAACAGCCACGGGTGCGGGGGGCTGAACCGGCTCATGTTCCCGGTATTTTCGTCTCTGTGACCGAGACCCCGCCAGGCGCGCTGCCATTGCCCGTCGTGCCCGGCCTGACGGATCTGCAGGTATTTGCCCGAGGCGGATACGCCACCGTCTACCGGGCCACCCAGCAGTCCGTGGGGCGCGAGGTCGCGGTGAAGGTCGAGAACCGCACCCTGGACAGCGAGCGGGACCAGCGCCGCTTCCTCCGGGAGGCGCGGGCGGCCGGCCGGATGTCGTCGCACCCGCACGTGGTCGACCTCTTCGACGCAGGGGTCACCGAGGACCAGCACCCCTATCTGATCATGGAGCTCTGCGACGGGTCGTACGCCGAGCGGATGCGTACCTCGCCGCTCACGCCGGCCGAGGCCCGCGACGTCGGCGTGAAGATCGCCGACGCGCTCGCCGACGCCCACCAGCTCGGGGTACTGCACCGCGACGTCAAGCCGGCCAACATCCTCTACTCCCGGTTCAACGAGCCGGCGCTGGCCGACTTCGGGCTGGCCGTACTCGCCGAGGCCCGGGACTCGGCGATCACCCTGGAGGTGCTGACCCCGGCGTACGCACCACCGGAGATGTTCCGGCACAGCCCGCCCTCGCCGGCGGTCGACGTGTACGCCCTCTGCGCCACCCTCTACGCGGTGATGCACGGCAAGCCGCCGCGCTGGCAGGCCGATCGCAACCCGGGGCTGCTCACCCTGATGGAGCTCTTCACCGAGCCGATCCCCGAGCTGCCCGGGGTGCCGGCCCCGCTGCTCGACCTGCTCCGCTACGGGATGGCCAACGACCCCGCCGACCGGCCCAGCGCCGAGCAGCTGCGGGACCTGCTCGCGGCCGTACCGCTGGATCCGCCGGCCGGGGCGTCCACACCAAACCCGACCGGAATCACCGCGGTGCCGGTGCCGGGGATGCCGGTCACCGGGATTCCGGTCTCCGGCGGGTCCTGGCCGTCCGGAGCGCTCGGCGACTCGGGTGGCCGCGTCGCCGTCTCCGGCAGCGGTGTCGCCGGCCCGGCGGGTGTCGGGACCACGTCGGCTCCCGGAGGTACGCCCTCGCCCCGCACGCCCACCTCGGGTGCGCCCGTCTCCGGCGTTCCCGCCCCCGGCGCGCCGGTCTCCGGTGTCCCGGTCTCCGGGGTCCCCGTCTCCGGGGCGCCGGCCTCGGGCGGTGCCCCGCCCACCGTCTACCTCTCGAAGTCCTATACGCCGCCACCCCGGCCCGGCACCGGGCCGCCCGAGCCGGGCGGGGAGCCCGGCGCCTCGCCGCCGAGCCGCCGCAAGCGGCGCTACTGGATCTTCGGTGGGCTGGGCGTACTGGCCCTGGTCGCCACGATCACCGGCGGTACCTGGTTCGTCGCCTCCCGAGGGGCGCCGAAGCCCTCGCCGAGCGGGCGGGCGGTGGCGACCACGGCCGGCCCGACCGCCGCCCGACCGTCGGTCGGGACCGGTGCGCTGCCCGGCTGCCGGTTGTCGCTGCCCGAGGCTGCCCGCTGCCCGACCGAGCTGGAGTGTTTCGGCCCGGTCCGGCTCCGGGGCGCGACGGCGGAGGCCAGCGCGACATCCTGCGCCGGCCGGCACACCTGGGAGTCCTACGCCGAGGGCGACCTGCCGCCCGGGCTGGACCCGACCGACCACGCGGCGGTGAAGAACGACATCACCGTTCGCCAGGTCTGCAACGCGACCATTTTCCGGCGCACCACCACGCTGCTCGACGTCGCCCCGTGGCAGTTCGAGGTACTGCCACCGAAAGCCGACGACATCGGGCGGACCTTCCGCTGCCTGGCCGGCAAGGGCGTCAACCGGCTCACCGGGCCGACCCTCACCGCGAGCTGATCTCCGCGCCCTGTTGAACACCGAAGTGGACGTTGGCGGCTACCCTCAGCTAGAACATCTCCCCCTTCCCAGAGCGGGGTCAGCCGATGACCGAGACATCGCCCGGCGGCCGGCTACGGCTGCTCGGCACGACCTTGGCGGTCGTGCTCACCCTGCTGCTCGCCGCCGGAGCGGGCTGCGACAGCCGGCGCGGTCCCGAGCCCCCCTCCGTGCAGGAGAAACTCAAACAGTCGCACATCTACGGCCAGAGCAAGCTGCGCATCGGGGTCGCCAACTACGAACCGCTGATGGGCGTACTGGACGACAGCGGCAAGTACGTCGGGTTCGACATCGACATCGCCCGGTACCTCGCGGCCTCGCTCGGCTATGCCGGCGACCAGCGGATCGAGTTCGTCCGGCTCGCCACCGAGGACCGGATCCCCGCGCTGCAGAGCGGGCAGGTCGACATGGTCGTCTCCAGCTTCTCCATCACCGAGGAGCGGCAGAAGCTGGTGAGCTTCGCCGGGCCGTACTTCGTCACCACCCAGGAGGTGCTGGTCCCGGTCGCGCTGAAGAACCGGGTCCGCACGATCGAGGACCTGCGCAGTCCCGACCTGCGGGTCTGCGTCGGCGGCGGATCGACCACCGAGGCCGAACTCGGCAGGCACGAGATCAAGACGCTGGTGGTCAAGAACGTCCACGACTGCGTTGAAGGGATCCTCGACGGCAGGTACGACGCGGTGAGTTCCGACGAGACCATCCTCGCCGGGTTCCGCTCCCGCTATCCGACCAGGTTCGAGATCGTCGACATGCCGTTCGGCACCAGCGAGCAGCTTGGCATCGGGGTGCCGATCGGCGATCCGGCACTCCGGGACCTGGTCGCCTTCTTCCTGCACAAGAGTTACCAGGAGGGGCGGGCCGGCCGGACGAGTCCGTGGCTGAGCGCGTACCACCGGCACCTGGGGCCCTGGCTCGGACCCGACCGGCAGCAGCCGCCGCCGCTGAACGTCCCGGACCTGGTGGACTTCGACGAGAAGGCGCCGGTGTGACCATCGACGCCCCGGCCAC
The DNA here is from genome assembly GCF_040120695.1 of Plantactinospora sp. B6F1. NCBI lineage: Bacteria > Bacillati > Actinomycetota > Actinomycetes > Micromonosporales > Micromonosporaceae > Plantactinospora > Plantactinospora sp. B6F1. Next base: position 35,188 of record NZ_JBEEAC010000029.1, read on the forward strand.
CGGCGAGCCGACCACCGGCGCCCAGGCGACCGGCGGGCCGGAGCCGGGCGTGCCGGTGGTCGCCGTCGCGGGCGACGGCGGTGACCGGGGCGGGCAGTCGGCGGCCGGGTGGCCGTCCGTCGACGTCGCGGAGCGGAAGGCCCGGGCCAGCCAGTCCTTCTGGACACTGGTCGTCGGGGTGCCGGCGATCTTCTCGGTACTCCGGCTGAGCGTGGAGGCCGGTGGCGAGTTGCAGACCACCCTGCTGCTCGTCGCCAACGTGAATCCGGTGAACCTGGCTGCCGCGCTGGTCACCACCGCCGCCCGGCTGGTCTCGGCCGGGTTGGTCGCGGTCTTCGCGATCGGCGCAGTGCTGCTGGTCAGCGCCGAGCACAACCGGACGCACCGGATCGGCCGGCACCCGCCGATCTTCGCGCGTTGGCGGGCGATCACCCCGCCGTGGGTGGTGGTCGCCGCCTTCGCCGTCGCGCTCGCCACCTGGCCGATCCTCTACCTGCCACTGCTGCTGCCGGCGTTCGCGGCCGCGTTCCAGCTCAGCCCCGCCCGGCTCGACGAGCGGCGGATTCCCCGGCTGCTGCTTCTGGCCGCACTCCTGGTCGGCTACGCCGTGCTGATGCTGCCGACCCTCGGCGACGCGTGGCAGCAGCGGGAGGCGTTCGCGGTACTCGTGATCGCGGCCCCACCGCTGCTGGCGATGCTCGTCACCGGGCCCGTACCGGTGCTGGTGGCACGGCCGCTCGCCATGGCGGCGCAGTTGGCGGTGCTGGCGATGCTCTGCTGGGCGGCGCTGCCGGTGATCACCACTCCGGTGCTGCCGCTGACCGTCACCACGATCCGGGCCGCCGAGGACGGCACCGGCCCGCCGGCCCCGGATGTGCCCGCACCCGGCTCGGAAGACGGAGGCGTCGAGCGGATCCGTGGGCACGTGATCACTGTGGACGACGTGAGCATGGTGATCCTGCAGGAGCGTGGCGGCGTCCGGTACGTGCCGACCGACCGGGTCGAGGCGCAGGTGCTCTGCCCGACCGAGGAGGAGTTGCCCCGCTACCGGCTGCGGGTGCACGGGTTCCACGTCGAGGACTCGCTGCTGGAGGGGATGGGCCGGCGGGTACGCCCGGTGAACCGGATCGCCGCGGAGTGCCGCACGGTCTAGTAGCTCCTCGGCTGGCCGAGGACGCGCTGTGCGACGAAGTTGAGGATCATCTCGCGGCTGACCGGGGCGATCCGGCCGGCCCGTACCGCGCCGAGCAGGGTGGCCACCCCGTAGTCGGTGGTCATCCCGTTGCCGCCGTGCACCTGGATCGCGGTGTCCACGGCCAGCGCCGCCGCCTCCGCAGAGGCGTACTTGGCGAGGTTCGCGGCGACGCCGGCCTCGACGTCACGCCCGGCGTCGTACAGGGCGGCGGCCTTGGCGATCATCAGTCGGGCCAGTTCGACCTGGACGGCGGCGTGCGCCAACGGGTGCGAGACCCCCTGGTGGGAGCCGATCGGGCGACCCCAGACCCGACGGGTGGCGGTGTAGGTGGAGGCGCGCTCGATGGCGTACCGCCCGGTGCCGGCGCCCATCGCGGCGACCGTGATCCGTTCCGGGTTGAGTCCGGCGAAGAGCGCCGGCAACCCGGCGTCGAGGCCGCCCCGGTCGCCCGGCTCGGCCGTCCCGCCGACCAGGGCGTCGCCGGCCAGCCGTACGTCGTCGAGGTAGAGCAGCCACTGGTTCTCCGGGGAGACGATCTCCATCTCCAGTTTCGACATGGTCAGCCCGGGGGCGTCCGTCGGGACGACGAAGAGCGCGGGTCGGAGCCGTACGCCGGCCGTCCCGGGGTCACCGCCGCCTTGATCGGTCGCGCCGTCGCCGTCGGCCGGCCCGCCGGATCCGTCGTCGGCCCGTCCGCCGGGCCCGTCGTCGGGTACCCGGGCGACGACCAGGACGTACGGCGCCTCGTCGACCCCGGAGACGAAGCACTTCCGGCCGGAGAGCAGCCAGTCCGCGCCGTCCCGGCGGGCGACGGTGCCGAGCCGGTGGAAGTTCGAGCCCGCCTCCGGTTCGGTGATCGCGAAGGCGATCTTCAGCGATCCGTCGGCGAGCCCGGGCAGGAAGGTCCGGCGCTGCGCCTCGGTGCCGTGCCGGGCGATCACCGTGCCGGCGATGGCCGGCGACACCACCAGGAGCAGCAGCGGGCAACCGGCCGCCGCCAACTCCTCGCAGACGATGGCCAGTTCGCTGATGCCGCCGCCACCGCCGCCGTACTCGGCGGGGATGTTGACCCCGAGATAGCCGAGCCGGCCGGCCTCGTCCCACAGCTCGCTGGTGTGTTCGCCCGCCCTGGCCTTGGCGACGAAGTAGTCGTGACCGTACTGCTGGCCGAGCGTCCGGACGGCCTCGCGGAGCTGCCGCTGCTCGGGAGTGGAGTCGAAGTCCATGCGGGATGCCTTCCGACGACGGGGAGCGGGGAACTGGCGGCGGACTACCCCGGGCCCGGGGCGGCCGCGTCGGGTTGCTCCGGCCCTGGGACGGTGGCGGGTTGTTCGGGGGTGACCACGGCGAGCACCGCACCGGTCTCCACCTGGGCGCCGGCGGTGACCGGCAGCTCGGTGACGACCCCGGCGGTCGGGGCGGTGACCGGGTGTTCGAGCTTCATCGCCTCCAGCACGAGCAGCGGCTCGCCGGCGTCGACCCGCTGCCCGGCGGTGACCAGGATCCGGCCGACCGTGCCGGGCATCGGGGCCAGCAGCGTGCCCTCGGTCAGCACGGGCGCCGGTTCGGCGTACCGGGGCAGCTCGGTCAGCGCCACCGAACCGTCCGGACCGTCCACGAAGGAGACCCCACCGACCCGGTGTACGGCGAACAGCTGCCGGACCCCGTCGACCGTCAACACGGTGCGGGACGGTTCGGCGGCGACCAGCAGCACCTCCGGCTGCCGGTCCGGGTCGGGCTGTGCGGTGTCGGGGCGCCGGTCCGAGTGGGGCTGTCCGGTGGCGGGCTGCCCGGCGTCCGGTTGCCCGGTGTCGGGCTGGCCGGGGTGGATCGGCCGGGCAGCCCAGCTGAGCAGGGTGCCGGAGCGGTCCAGCCGGTAGTCGATCTCGACCGCGACGAGGTGATCCTGCGACCCACACACCCGTACAGGGCCGGTCGGGCCGGCGTACCCGATGGTTTGTGGCGCGCTGGGGACGTTGCGCCAGCCGGACGGCAGCGTGCCGAGCACCGGGGCGGTGGCCCGGCGTTCGGCGGCCCCGGCCAGCGCGGCGGCCAGCCCGGCCAGCCCGACCCGGTCCGGCGGGAGCAGCGGGACGAAGACCCCCGGATTCCGGTCGAGGAAAGCGGTGTCGATCTCGCCGGCCACGAACTCGGCCGAGCGCAGCACCCGGACCAGCAGATCGCGGTTGGTCGCCACGCCGTGCAGTTCGGCCCGACGCAGCGCGCCGGCCAGCGCCCGGGCCGCCTCGTCCCGGGTCGGCGCCCAGGCGATCAGCTTGGCGACCATCGAGTCGTAGTGCACCCCGACCACCGAGCCGTCCCGTACCCCGGAGTCGAGCCGCAGCCCGCGGTCGCGCCCCGGATCGGTGCCGAACTCGACGGTCACCCCCGGCACGGCGAACCGGTGCAGCGTGCCGCTGGCCGGCAGCCAGTCGGCGGCCGGGTCCTCGGCGCAGAGCCGCACCTCGATCGCGTGCCCGGTCACCGGCGGGGCGGTGGCCGGCAGCCGGCCGCCCTCGGCGACCAGCAGTTGCAGCCGGACCAGGTCGGTGCCGGTGACACACTCGGTGACCGCGTGCTCGACCTGGAGCCGGGTGTTCATCTCCAGGAAGTGGAACTCCCCGGCCGGGGTGAGCAGGAACTCGACCGTACCCACCCCGAGATAGCCGACCGCCCGGGTGGCGGCCACCGCCGCACTCTGCAGACCGGCCCGCAGCGCAGGGGTGACCGCGACCGAGGGTGCCTCCTCGACGATCTTCTGGTGCCGGCGCTGGATCGAGCACTCGCGCTCGCCGAGGCAGAGCACGGTACCGTGCGCGTCCGCGACGACCTGCACCTCGACGTGTCGGGCCCGCTCGACGTACGGCTCGACGAAGACCGTACCGTCGCCGAACGCGGCGGCGGCCTCCCGGCGGGCCGACTCGATCGCGTCGGCGAGGTCGGCCCGGTCGCGGACGATCCGCATGCCGCGCCCGCCGCCGCCGGCCGCCGCCTTGACCATTACCGGGAACGCCTCGACCCGGTCGGCGGCGGTGTACGTCGGCAGCATCGGCACCCCTGCGTCGGCGAGCAGCGCCTTCGCCTCGGTCTTGTCACCCATCGCCGCGATCGCCCCGGCGGGCGGGCCGACCCAGGTCAGCCCGGCGTCACCGACCGCGCTGGCGAAACCGGCGTGCTCGGCGAGGAAGCCGTAGCCGGGATGTACCGCGTCGGCCCCGGTGCGCCGGGCCGCCGCGACCAGCCGGTCGACCCGGAGGTACGTGTCGACCGGCGCGGCGCCCGGCAGCCTGACCGCGAGGTCGGCCTCGGCGACGTACGGCGCGTCGGCGTCCGGGGCGGAGTGCACGGCGACGGTCTCGATGCCCAGGGATCGGCAGGTGGCGAAGATCCGTCGGGCGATCTCGCCCCGGTTGGCCACCAGCAGTCTGCGGATCATCCGCAGTTCCTCCTCACCAGGGTGCCGGGTGTGCGTGGTCGTCCGGGCGGGCGCATCCGAAGCCGTCCGGCCGGGGTGCCGAGGGTGTTGCTGCCGTCGTAGTGGTGCATCAGAAGCGGAAGACGCCGAAGGTGTCGGCGCCGCGGACCGGTCCGTTGTGGACTGCGGAGAGGCAGAGCCCGAGTACGGTACGGGTGTCCCGAGGGTCGATGACGCCGTCGTCGTAGAGCCGCCCGGAGAGGTGGAGCGCGGCGGACTCCGCCTCGATCTGCTGCTCCACCATGGCCCGCATGGCGGCGTCGGAGTCCTCGTCGTACGGCCGGCCCCGGGCCTGCGCCGCCTGCCGGGCCACGATCGAGAGCACTCCGGCGAGCTGGGTCGGGCCCATCACCGCCGACCTGGCGTTCGGCCAGGTGAAGAGGAAACGTGGCTCGTACGCCCGCCCGCACATGCCGTAGTTGCCCGCACCGTACGAGGCGCCGAGGTTGACCGTCAGGTGCGGCACGGTCGAGTTCGAGACCGCGTTGATCATGAGTGCGCCGTGCTTGATGATGCCGCGCTGCTCGTACTCGGTGCCGACCATGTAGCCGGTGGTGTTCTGCAGGAACAGCAGCGGCGTGTCGGCGGCGTTGGCGAGCTGGATGAACTGGGCCGCCTTCTGCGCCTCCTCGGAGAAGAGCACTCCCTGCACGTTCGCCAGGACGCCGACCGGATAGCCGTGCAGGTTGCCCCATCCGGTGGCCAGGGCGCGGCCGTACGCCGGCTTGAACTCGTCGAACTCGGAACCGTCCAGGATCCGGGCCAGCACCTCGCGCGGGTCGAACGGCACCCGTAGGTCGCCACCGGGGATGCCGAGTAGTTCCTCGGGGTCGTACTTCGGCGGCTGCGGGACCGGCGACCGTGGCGGTGGACCGTGTTTGCGCCAGCCGAACCGGCGTACGCACTGCCGGGCCAGTCGCAGCCCGTCCCGCTCGTCCACGGCGAGGTGGTCGGCGAGCCCGGAGGTGCTGGCGTGCATGGCGGCGCCGCCGAGGGACTCGTCGTCGGCCTCCTCCCCGGTGGCCATCCTGACCAGTGGCGGCCCGGCCAGGAAGACCTTCGCCCGGTCGCGGACCATGATGGTGTGGTCGGACATCCCCGGCACGTACGCCCCGCCGGCCGTGGCGGTGCCGAACACCACCGAGACGGTCGGGATCCGGGCCGCCGAGAGCCGGGTCAGGTCCCGGAAGACCCGCCCGCCGGGGATGAAGATCTCCGCCTGGCTGGGCAGGTCCGCCCCGCCGGACTCGACCAGATTGATCATCGGAAGCCGGTTCGCCAGGGCGATCTCACCGGCCCGCCGGGTCTTGCGCAGCGTGTACGGGTTGACCGCCCCGCCGCGTACCGTCGGATCGTTGGCGACGATCACGCACTCGACGCCCTCGACCACCCCGATCCCGGTGACCACGCTGGCCCCGGTCAGGAAGTCGGTGCCCCAGGCGGCGACCGGGGAGAGTTCCAGGAACGGGGCGTCCCGGTCGAGCAGCAGCTCGATCCGTTCCCGGGCCAGGAGTTTGCCCCGGCCGTGGTGCCGGGCCAGGTACTTCTCACCGCCGCCGGCCCGGGCGGCGTCCAGCGCCCTCTCCAACTCGGCCAGCCGGTCCAGCATCGCCGCCCGGTTCTCCCGGTACGCCGGAGCCGCCGGATCGACGGCGGTGCGCAGCACGCTCACGACCAGTTCCTCCCGTCCAGCGTCATCCGTCGAGCAGTTCGGCCGGCAGGTCGACGAGGCGGGCACGTAGCAGCTCGCCGAGCGCCTTGGCCTGCGGGTCGAACCGGGTCGAGCCGGCCGCGCCCGCGCCCAGCAGCCCGGTGAGCACGAAGTTGACCGCCCGCAGCCGGGGCAGGTCGTACCTTCGCACCGGCAGGGTGGCGGTCTCCGGAAGCAACGTCCGCAGCCGCTCGACGGTCAACCAGCCGTGCAGCCAGCGGTATCCGGCGTCGGACCGGGCCCACACCCCGAGGTTGGCGTCGCCGCCCTTGTCACCCGAGCGGGCGCCGACCACCGTCCCCAGCGGCGCCCGCCGGGTCGATCCGCTCCCGGCCGGTGGCCCCTCGTCCGGCTCCGGGACCGGCTCCTCACGGCGCCCTGCGGTGGCCTCGTCGTGCCGCGCTGGGGTGGCCCCGTCGTGCCGCCCTGCGGTGGCCTCGTCGTGCCACGCTGGGGTGGCCCCGTCGTGCAATGGGGCGGTGACCGCCGGAGGTGCGATGTCGAGCCGCTCGCCGGAGGGGAGCACGGCGACCTGCCGTACACCCTCCTGGGCCACCTCCTCGACGGCGTACACCCCGTACGGGCTGGCGTCGCCGGGCGGCGTGGTCAGGGTGCAGCCGGGGTAGGAGGCCAGGGCCAGTTCGACGGCGGCGGCCGAGAAGGCCCGTCCGGCCCGCTTCGGGTCACCGTCTCTCAGGTGTACGCGCAGCAGCGCGCTCGCCGTCTCGGTGTCGGCCGCGTCCAGGTGGTCGGTACGGGCCAGCGTGAACTCCAGCCCGTCGGCGCCGACCGCGTCGGTGAGCTGGGCCCGGACCAGCGCCGCCTTCGCCTCGATGTCGAGTCCACAGAGGACGAATGTCATCGAGTTGCGGAACCCGCCCAGCCGGGTGATCCCGACCTTGAGGGTGGGCGGCGGAGCAGTGCCGCGCGCCCCGCTGACGCGTACCCGGTCCGGCCCGGCGTCGGTCAGGACGACCGTGTCGAGTCGGGTCACCACGTCCGGACCGAGATAGTCGGGGCCGGCGATCTCGTACAGCAGTTGTGCGGTGACGGTCTCCCGGGTGACCGCGCCCCCGGTGCCCGGATGCTTGGTGAGCACCGCCGAGCCGTCCCGGTGCAGTTCGGCGAGGGGGAAGCCGGGGCGACGCCCGCCGTCGGGCAACTCGGTGAAGAAGCTGAAGTTGCCGCCGCTGACCTGTGCGCCGCACTCCAGCAGGTGGCCGGCGACGGTCGCTCCGGCCAGGGCGTCGAGGTCGGTTCGGGTCCAGCCGAAGTGCGCGATCGCCGGACCGACCGCCAGCGAGGCATCGGTGACCCGCCCGGTGACCACCACGTCCGCCCCGGCATCGAGGCAGGCGGCGATGCCGAACGCCCCCAGGTACGCGTTCGCGGTCAGCGTGCCCGGCCGGTCCAGCGCGTCGCCCTCGACGTACCCGATCCGGCACGGCAGCCCGAGCCGGTCGGCGAGGGTACGCAGCGCGGTGGCCAACCCGACCGGATGCAGTCCGCCCGCGTTGGTCACGATCCGTATGCCCCGGTCGAGCGCATCGCCGAGGCAGGGTTCGAGCTGCCGGAGGAAGGTGCGGGCGTACCCGAGATCGGGGTCGCGGTGCCGGTCCCGGCCCAGGATCAGCATGGTCAGCTCGGCCAGGTAGTCGCCGGTCAGCACGTCGAGGTCGCCGCCGTCGAGCATCTCCCGCCAGGCGCTGGACCGGTCGCCGTAGAACCCGGAGGCGTTGCCGATCCGCAGCAGGTCCGGGCTGGCGCCGATCACGGCGTCGCGGCAGGGCGCCGCCCCTCGGCGGGTTGCCGGCCCGGGCCCGGTGGGCCGGCGAAGACCTGGGCGATGCCGAGCCACTCGGTGGCGACCGGCCCGACCGCGACGAGCGCCAGGTCGGTGTGGTGTCGCCGCTGGGTGACCAGCAGGCAGAAGTCCAGCGCCGGCCCGGAGACCCGGTCCGCCGCGTCCGCCGGCCCGAACTGCCAGGACTCACCGTCGGGGCCGGCCAGCTCGACCCGGACGGGTGAGTCGGGAACCGGTCGGCCGTGGCTGGCGAAGGCGTGTCCGACGGTACGGGCGCCGAGGTAGGCGACGTGCCGGAGCCGCGCGGTCGGGGTACGGGTGACGCCGAGCGCGTCGGCGACGTCCTCGCCGTGCGCCCAGGTTTCCATGATCCGGGCGGTGGCCATCGAGGTGGCCGACATCCGGGTCCCGTACCAGGGCAGCTTCACCCCGGACGGGACGCCGCGCAGCGCCCGGTCCAGGGCCGCCCGGCTGGCCCGCCACCGGTCCAGCAGTCCGGGTGCGGGCGCCAGAAACTCGGTGGCGCCCCGGTCGATGAACCCGTGCGGATCGCTCGCCGCGTGCCGGATCGACTCGGCGAACGCGTCGGCGTCGGTGGCGGCCAGCGTGGCGACGTGGTCGGTCCAGGCGAGGTGTGCGATCTGGTGGGCGATGGTCCAACCCGGTGCCGGGGTGGGGCGGGCCCAGTCCGCCTCGGGCAGCTCCACGACCAGCGTCTCCAGTGCCGCCGACTCGGCGGCCAGGTCCGTCAGCAGGCTGTCCAGGTCGACCATGGGTGGGCTCCTCGCGGCCGGTTGCGGTACGGGTCAGTGGGGTGTGGTGGCGACGATCGAGGCGAGTTGCCGTTTCCAGGTGTCGAGCAGGGCGGCGCGCCGGGCCGAGTCGTCGGAGAGCAGGTTGGCCACCCCGAGTCCACGGAGCAGGTCGAGGGTCACCTGGATCGCCTCCCGTACCCCCGGTTGCCGTTCGTCGGCGCCGAGCAGGTCGACGGTGAGTTTGTGCATTTCACGGCCGACCCGAGCCTCCAGCGGCACCAACGCGTCCCGCAGCTCCGGATCGGTCCGGCCGGCCACCCACAGCTCCAGGGCGGCGACGAAGAGCGGGCCGGTGAAGGCGGCGGCCAGCATGTCGACCACCCGGTCGAGTCGCTCGGGTCCGGCCGGCAGGGCGGCCGCCTCGGCGCGGATCTCCGCCGCCCGTCGCTCGGCCAGATGCTCGACGGCCGCCATCACCAGGGTGCTCTTGGTGGGGTAGTGGTGCAGTTGGGCGCCCCGGGAGACGCCGGCCCGGGCCGCCACCACCGTGGTGGTGGTGCCGGACCAGCCCCGCTCGACCAGGCACTCCACAGTGGCCTCCAGCACCCGGGCCTGGGTGGCTCGGCTGCGGTCCCGTTGCGGGGTACGGCTCGATGCGGCTTGCGGGGTACGGCTCGGCGCGGCGGCGGACACGGTGCCAGCCTGCCGCCCAACAAACAAACAGTCAAGACTGCTTGTTTCTCGTCGCCGGACGGGGGCTGACTGTCCGGGGCGGTCGGCACCGGTCGACCGCCCGACACGTCACCGAGCGGGGTGGGCCGACCACCACGTCGAGTCCGTGACCGTGCCGTTTCGCTGCGTGTGGTCGCAGCGTGTACCGTCCGAATTGGCGGCCTGCCGGATTCTGGCGGTAGAACTGCCGCCCAGTCCCATTCGGGGGAGGGTTTCAGCAGATGCCTGCCAGGATCGGCGACGACATCTTCATCGGCGAGCAGGTCGCCTACTGGCGGAAGCGCCGGGGTAAGACGCAGCGTGCTCTGGCCGGGCTGGCTGGCCTGAGTCAGCCGTACCTGAGCCAGATCGAGCGCGGTGAGCGGGCTGTCGACCGTCGTGCCACCCTCGTCGCCCTGGCCGGCGCGCTCAGCCTCTCTGTCTCAGAGCTGACCGGTCAGCCCGGCGACCCGACCGCACCGGCAAAGGCGACGGCTGCCGCCAGTGTTCCGGCGATCCGCGAGACGCTGATCAGGCGAGAGGTGGGCGAGACCCGTCCGCCTGAGGGCAGCGTCGAGAGGTTGATGGCGGCCGGCGGCGCGTACGACTTCGCCGCCGCCGCTCCCATGCTGCCCGCCTTGCTCGGTGGGCTGACCGGTCCGGATCTCGTCCAGGTGTGTCATGTAGCGGTGTTCACGCTCAAGCACCTCGGCTACCCGGATCTCGCCCGGGACGCCGCTCGGCTCGCGGTGCGGGCGGCCGAGGAGGTACAGAAGCCGGCGTGGATAGGGGCTGCCGAATTCATCCGAATTCTGAGCTTGCCGCCCGAGTTGCCCACCATGCCCACCGCCCGCGCGCAGCGGATGGCGGTGAACCTGCAACCGGACACCGGCGATCCGGAGGTTCGCCAGGTCTACGGAATGCTGCACCTCTATGCCGCGCTGCGGTCGGCGGTCGACCGGCGTCCGGACGATGCCCTGGACCACCTCCGGGAGGCGCAGGACGCTGCCGACTCGCTCGGCGAGCCGGACAACCTGGGACTGGCCCGATTCGCGTTCGGACCGACAAATGTCGGGATCTGGCGACTGGCTGTGCAACTCGAACTCGGAGAATCGGCGCTGGCTGTCGAACGCGCCGCATCTGTCGTGCCGGAGCGGATTCCGTTGGCGATTCGCCAGGCACCCTTCTACCTGGACCTCGGGCAGGCTCTCGTGGCTCAGCGACGCGACGGTGCGGCCATGGCAGCGTTCCTGCGTGCCGAGGCCATAGCGCCACAGTTCGTCCGACTCCGCCCCACCGTTCGGGACAGCATCGCCGTGATCCTCCGCCGGACGAGAAAGAACGCGATCAGCGGGCCGATGCGCCGGGTAGCCGCGATTGTCGGGCTGGAACATCAACTCGTCTGATTGCACGACGCAATCAACCTTCGTCACACCTCGCCTACCTTCTGTCACGGAAGTGCGTGGCGACCCCCGTCGGCAAACGGTCCCGGCCGCACGTCGCTTCCGATGCGCAGGTGCGGGACCAGCTTCCCCTTCTGGCCCGCACCTGTCCGAACGGGTGCGGCGGTCGGTGCCGTGTGGGGCCCGGCCGCCGTGCCTCCGAGACACTGCGGGCGAGGAGATCATCATGCGTGGATGGCGGTGGACTCGACGGTCCGACCCGATGCCGGACCAGGTCGGACCGGCGACGGCGTACCCCGACCAGCGGGGTGGCTACGCCGAAGGCGCCGCCCCCGTCGAGCAACAGGCGGCGGATCGGCAGGCAGTGGATCGGCGGGCGGCTCCGACCGCCGGTGGGCAGGTCGACGGGTCGGCGAGGACCGGTGGGTACAGCCGGCGACGCGGCTACCGCCGCGACGGCATCGGCCGATGACAGGCCACGCCGGACGGGCTGCCGGTCGCGGATTGGTGATCGCCCGGACCGTCGTCGCGATGCGCCGGGCCGTCGAACGATGCTGGTACTCCTCGCCCGGCGGTGCGGAGTGCGTACTGCTGGAGTGGGCGGCCCGGCGTGCCACCCGGCGCACCCTGACGCTCGCCGCCCGGCGGACCGTCGCCGCACACTGGCCCAGCGCCGAGGGCGGTTGCCCGGTCTGTGTGCTGCCGGACTGCCAGGCGTTCCGGACCGCAGTGGCGTACCTCGATCTGATCGGCGACGACTACCTCCCGGTTCACCAGGGCGGTTCGGCGGCCCGGTACGGCTCCGCCGGCAGCGGCCTGTCCAGTAGGAACGCGAGGATCGCCTCCCGATAGCGCTCTGGCTGGTCGACCGCGATGCTGTGCCCGGCTCCGTCGATCGGTACGAGAACGGCGCCGGGCAGAAGGTCCCGGTACTCCCGAGTGACGGCCCAGGCGAGGTAGTCGCACTCCCCCCGGAGCACGAGCACCGGTGCGGTCACCTGGCGCAGCCGTGGCCGAGGATCAGGAACCCGCTGGCTGTCGTAGACGGTGGCGGCGTTGGCCCAGAACCCGAAACCGACCGGTTCGGGATCGTCCGGCTCTGCTGCCGACGACCTCGGGGCGGTGCAGCCGGGCCGCATGTCGATGTCGGCGACGATGGCCTGGTACACGCCGTCCATGGCGGCGTCGGGGAGCAGCACCCGGGCCGGCTGCGGGCCGATCATCTGCATCAGCGCGTGCGCGAGCGCGAATCGCGGCTGGCTGGTGATGATCCGGCTCTGGTCCCGGTACCCGGCCTCGGTCAGCCGTTCGGCATCGCTGAACGCCGGTGCCCAGATGGCTCCGGGGGAGGAGACGACGGCCTTCGCCACCCGGGTGGGGTGGGCGGCCAGGTAGCTCGCGATGAGCTGGCCACCCCAGGAGGCGCCGATCAGCACCATCCGTTCGACGCCGAGCGTGCCGCGGATCGCCTCCAGATCGGCGACGTGCCGGGCGACGGTGTAGCCGGAGGCGTCGGCCAGCCGCTCGGACAGGCCGGCGCCGATCTGGTGGTAGGCGTACACGTCGAAGCCGGCCGCCGCGAGCGCGGCGGCCGGTTCCGGAGCGGGTTCGTCGGGCGCGCCGGGTCCACCGTGGATCAGGATCACGGGCGTGGCCCGCGCCGTCCCGAGCGCGGCGGTTTTCGTGTACGCGATCCGCGAACCGGTCGGCAGATCCCAGTACCGCACGGCCGGCGACCCGGGATACGCGGTGTACGGCGGTGCGGGCGCGTAGACGAGCGTTCCCACCACGGCCGCCACCAGCCCGAATGTCAGGGCGGTGACGGCGATGGTGAGTCCGGTCCGCCAGCGGACACCCCGGACCGCCCACCACGCCAACGCACCCGTGCAGAGCCCGAGCGCGAGTGCCCCGGCGACCGTGGCGACTGTCCGCTGCTCGGTCGCCGCGACGGTCAGCACCAGGGTCACGATCCCCGCGACGGCGCCGATCGGGGCAGCCGCGACGAACACCAGCCAGCGGGCGATTCTTCGGACGGTCACGGCTCGGCCCGCCGGACGACCCGGGTACCGGCCACGTAGTCGAAGAGCCGGCGCGGGCGATTCGCCAGGAACGGGACCCAATCCAACCAGGCCAACGGGCCGAGCAGGAAGCTGACCCGCCGGACGATTCCGGCCAGCGCGCCGATGCGTAGCCCGGCCTCGGTCACCACGCACAGGCCGACCAGCCGCTTGCCCGGGGTGGACCCGGTGCGGCTCTCGATCAGGCCCAGCCCGAGGATCGACCAGGCCAGCGCGAGCGGGACACCGACGCTGTAGAGCAGACCCGCACCGTCGTACGCGCCGCAGCCGGGACCGACCGGCCCGCTGAGGCAGACCGAATCCCCGAACTGGACGTACGCGTACGGCGGGAACGTCCCGAACGCGCCACCGCCGTCGACCAGATCCAGCACGAACAGTGCCACGGCCACCCCGACCAGCGGCAGATTGTCGACCAGGGCCGCCCCGAAGCGTCGCACCATCGGGGCGGGCGGCAACGGTCTGGCCTGCGCGAACGACGCGGCAGCCGTTGCGGGGCCGCCGAGCCGCCGGAGGGCTTCGGAGAGCTCGCCAGCGTTGGCGGCGCCGTCGAGATGGTCGAGCAGCTCCGCGCGGATCGCGGCCTTGTACGGCGCGGAACCGACCAGATGGTGCTCGACCCGGTCCGCGTACGCTTCGATCGACTGTCGATCGTCGGTCATGTCGCATCCGTTTCCGCGCCGGAAGCGCCGTCGTGATTCAGCGCGTCGAGCGAGTCGAGGAGGTCGCCCAGCGTGCCGACCAGCCCGCTCCATTCGGTGCGCAGCAGTTGCAGCCGCTCCCGCCCGGTGGCCGAGAGGGCGTAGTACTTGCGTGGCCGCTGCCGGCCCTCGGCCTCCCACTCGGCCGTGATGTGTCCGGCGTCCTCCAATCGGTGCAGCAGCGGGTAGAGCGTGCCCTCCTTGAGTTCGAGCACGCCGGCTCCCGCGCTCTGCAACAACTTCAGAAGCTCGTATCCGTAGCGCCGTTCGGCGGAGAGCACCGAGAGGACTGCCAGCTCTGCGGTGCCCCGGGCCAGCTCACGCCGCAGCCGGGCGAGGCCGGCGGCCTCGTCGCCCTCTCCCGCCATCACCTGCTTCGGCACGACACCAAGGTACAACCCGATACCTCGGGCAACAAGGTATAGAGGTGGGAAGGCGGCAGCCGGTGTGGTGGTGGCGGGCGAGCGGGCGCGCCCGTCCCGCCGACGGTGCCCGACCGCGCCCCGGGACGGCTCACAGGGCCGCAAACCGAAACGACCCGTCCCACCGGCCGATCAGCATCGGCGGTGGGACGGGTCGGGAAAGCGTGTGAACGGTGCTCAGTGCGCCTGCGTGCTCAGTGCACCGCGTGGTCAGACGCGGGCGCGGTGGTCAGACGCGGGCGCGGTGGTCAGACGCGGGCGCGGCGGGCGAGTCGCTCCGGGTCGAGGATGATGATGCTCTTGCCGTCCAGGCGCAGCCAGCCCCGGGAGGCGAAGTCGGCGAGTGCCTTGTTGACGGTCTCCCGGGAGGCGCCGACGAGCTGGGCGATCTCCTCCTGGGTCAGGTCGTGGGTGACCCGGAGTATCCCGCCGTCCCGGGTGCCGAACCGGCCCGCCATCTGGAGCAGGTTCTTCGCCACCCGACCGGGCACGTCGGTGAAGATCAGGTCGGCCAGGTTGTCGTTCGTCCGGCGCAGCCTGCGGGCGAGCACCCGGAGCAACTGCTCGGCGATCTCCGGTCGGTTGTTCAGCCACGGACGCAGCGCCTGCTTGCGCAGCCGGGCGAGCCGGGTGTCGATCACGGCGGTGGCGGTCGCCGTACGCGGGCCGGGGTCGAAGAGCGAGAGCTCGCCGACCATGTCGGACGGGCCCATCACGGCAATCAGGTTCTGCCGGCCGTCGGCGGCCCGGCGACCGACCTTGATCTTGCCGCTCAGGACGATATAAAGACTGTCGCCCGGTTCGCCCTCGTTGAAGACGATCTCGCCCTTACGGATCTCGATCGTTTCCATGTCCTTCGCGAGTGCCTCGGCAGCCTCGGGGTCCACGCCCTGGAAGATCCCGCTCCGAGCCAACACCTCGTCCATCGCGCACCTCCGCCCACGCGAGCCGCCCGCGGCCGGGTTCCGGCCGGTGATCGGCGCGCGCCGCCAAGTCTAGGCGCATGTGAAGAGTAATCGGAGGAGCCCCCTGGAATCTTGATCCGGCTCGGGCCCAGTTAACCCCGGATGACCAGGGGGTACGCCCGGTTTGGCGGCTCCTGTCTCCACTCGGCCGCCGTACCTGCCGCGCCCGCCCGTACCCAACATCCCGCACCCGCACCGCCACCCGGCCGAATGCCATGATCGTCCAGGGCGGCGACCTGGACACCAGAGGCGTTATCCGTGCCCGGTGACGCCTCTGGTGTCCAGGTGAACGAATGCATGCGGTTGTCGACCGGTGTGGCGGTGGGTGGCTGGTGTGGCGGTGGGTGGACGGGGTGGCGGTGGGGTTGGCCGGTCGGGCGCCCGAGGAGGGAGAGGTCCGGGACCGGACCGTAGAGTCGGCCGGTGCTTGGCGAACCGGAGCTGACCTACCGATCCGAGGACGGGCGCGACCTTCCGCTGCTGGTCTGGCGCTCCCACCGACCGGCGCTGGCGATCAGCTCCGGCCCGCTCGGCGGCGGGATCGGGGTACGGCACTGGGTGGTCAACGCGACCGTGCCGATGTCGTACCTTCGGGACGACCCGGATGCCCACCTCGGCGAGCTGGCCGACCGGCTCGGCCTGCGCGGACCCGGGGTCGGGCTGCTCACCGGCGTCGACGTGGCCGAGGTGGTGACCGCCGACGACGACGGTGTCCGGATCTGGGCCACCGTCGGCCTCGGCGCCCCGATCTGGGCGGCGCATGTCGATCCCGTGGGCTCCGTCGATCCGGTGAGTGCCGTGGGCACGGTCAACGTCGTCGCGCTGTTGCCGGAGCGCCTGGGTGATGCCGCCCTGGTCAACGCCGTCGCGACGATCACCGAGGCAAAGGCGCAGGCGCTGCGCGAGCTGGGCCTGGCGGCCACCGGCACCGCCACCGACGCGGTTACCGTGCTCTGCCCGCCGGACGGTCCCGCCGCCCCGTACGGCGGCCCACGGTCGCGCTGGGGAGCCCCGCTGGCCCGCGCCGCCTGCCGGGCGGTACGCGAGGGTGGTGCTCGAAGGTGACCGGGGGAGGCCCCCTCCTGGCGGCGCGGCAACATCGGCCGGTCGACGGTCGCCCCGGTCGCCCGAGCCCGGTACTGTCACCGAGCGATGTACGAGACCGAGCCGACCAGACCCAGGTCCCGCCGGGCGCCCCGCAGCGCCGGCCGGACCGCCCTCGTCGTCACCGCCGTCCTCGCCGTGCTCCTCGGGGTGGGTGTGGCGGGAGTGGCCGCCTTCGACATGCTCGGTGGCGACGACCCGGCCGGGCCGCAGGCCGCGCCGAGCGCCACCGGCCCCGCCTCGGCCGACCCGTCCCCGACGGGCGAACCGGAGCCAAAGGTCATCTCTATGTCCGCCACCGGCGACATCGTGATGGGCAATGCCCCCGGTCGGCTGCCGGCCAACGGAGGCAAGGGCTTCTTCGACTCGGTCCAGAAGGCGCTCGCCGCCGACCTGGTGATGGGCAACCTCGAAGAGCCGTTGACCGATGACACCGGCACCTCCAAGTGCGGCGCCAACTCGACCCGCTGCCACCAGTTCCGGGCCCCGCCGTCGTATGCGGCGCACCTCAAGGCGGCCGGCTTCGAGCTGCTCAACCAGGCCAACAACCACGGGTACGACTACGGCGAGGCCGGCTACGAGAACACCCAGAAGGCGCTGGAGAAGTACGGCCTCCAGCACACCGGCGCGCCCGACCAGATCACCGTGGTCGACGTCGAGGGGGTCAAGGTGGCGGTGGCCGGCTTCTCGTCGTACCGCTGGTCCAACAGCCTGACCAACATCAGCTCAGCGAAGAAGGTGATCCAGAAGGCCGCCGGCATGGCGGACCTGGTGGTCGTGCAGGTGCACATGGGCGGCGAGGGCTCGGACAAGACCCGGGTCCGGCCCGGCACCGAGATGTTCCTGGGCGAGAACCGGGGCGACCCGATCAAGTTCTCGCACTCGATGATCGACGCCGGTGCCGACCTGGTGGTCGGGCACGGGCCGCACGTGATGCGGGCGCTGGAGTTCTACAAGGGCCGGCTGATCGCTTACAGCCTTGGCAACTTCGCCGGTGGCGGGGGGACGCTCAGCAACAATGGCCGACTCGGCTGGGGAGGCATACTCAAGGTCTCGCTGACCGCCGAGGGCGAGTGGATGGGCGGGCAGCTCGTCTCGACGTACATGAATGGCGCGGGCAAGCCGACGATGGACTCGCAGCGGCGGGCCGCCGGTCTCGTCCGGGACCTGTGCAGATCCGACTTTCCCAAGACCGGCGCACGGGTCGCCGCAGACGGCAAGATCACCCCGCCGGCCGCCGCCAGCTGAGTGGGCTGTCCCCCCGGGCGGGCGGTTTCCCATGCTTCGGCCAGGGTCGTGCTCCCCGAGGTCGATGTCGGCGCCGCGACGTAGGCTGGCCGGCGTGAGTGCCAGAGACGACTCCGCGCGGACCGGAGTCGGAGTCGCAGTCGAGCCCGGCGCGGCGACCCGGGCGATCCGGGCAACGCGGCCGACCCGGCGTACCGTCGAAACCGAGCTGGGCCGCAAGCGGCGGGCGCGGCGGATCGGCCGGGTCCTGACCGAGACGCACCCCGACGCCCATTGTGAGCTCAACCACCAGGGTCCGTTGCAACTGGCCGTCGCGACCATCCTCTCCGCGCAATGCACCGACCAGCGGGTCAACGAGGTGACGCCCAAGCTGTTCGCTCGCTACCCGACCGCGGCCGACTACGCCGGGGCGGACCGGGCCGAGCTGGAGGAGCTGATCCGACCCACCGGCTTCTTCCGGAACAAGACCAACTCCTTGATCAATCTCGGTCGTCAGCTGGTCGAGCGGCACGACGGCGAGGTGCCGCGCCGGATGGCCGACCTGGTGGCGCTGCCCGGGATCGGTCGCAAGACCGCCAACGTCATCCTCGGCAACGCCTTCGGGGTGCCCGGGATAACCGTCGACACCCACTTCGACCGGCTCGTGCACCGGTGGGAGCTGACCACCGAGACCGACCCGGTCAAGATCGAGCACGCCGTCGGCGCGCTCTTCGAGCGCCGCGACTGGACGATGCTCTCGCACCGGGTGATCTTCCACGGCCGGCGGGTCTGCCACGCCCGCAAGCCCGCCTGCGGTGCCTGCACACTGGCCCGGCTCTGCCCCTCCTACGGGCTCGGCCCGACCGACCCGGCCGCCGCCGCGAAACTGCTCAAGGGCCCCCGCGCCCGCGAGCTGGCGGCGCAGGCCGGGGTCGATCCCGACCTGGTGCCGGCGACCGCCGCCGTCGGCGACACCCCGTGAGGTGGTTGCGTCCCGGCGGGTCGCTGCTGGCACTGGTGTTGCTCGCCGCCGCCTGTACCGGGCCGGACGCGGCACCGCGGGACGCTGACCCGACGGCGGGTGGGGAGAGCGCCACGACCACCGCCTTCGCCGACTGCACCACCCTGACCGCCCCGCTCGCCACCCCCGGCACTCCAGCAGGCCAGCCGGCCAGTTCGACGGCCGGTGCACCGGTTGGCTCGACGGCCGGCTCGACGGCCGGTGCACCGGTTGGCTCGACGGCCGGCTCGAAGGTCGGCTCGACGGCCGATGCACCGGCCGGTTCGATGGTCGGGCGGTCGCTGCCGGCGTTGAGGCTGCCCTGCTTCGTCGGGACCGGCGAGGTCGACGTCGGCGAGTTGCGCGGACCGGCCGTGGTCAACCTGTGGGCCTCGTGGTGCCGGCCCTGCCGCAAGGAGCTGCCGGCCTTCCAACGGCTCACCGAGCGGGCCGGCGACCGGCTCCGGGTGGTCGGGGTGAACAGCGGGGACGCCCGACCCGCCGCCGCGTCGATCGGCGAGGACTTCGGGCTGGAGTTCCCCAGCCTCTACGACCGGGACAAGAAGCTGCTGACCGAGCTGGGCGGCCGGCCGGTACTGCCGATCACGCTCTTCGTGGACGCGGAGGGGCGGATCCGGCACCGGGACGAGACGGGTGCCCTCGACGACGCCGAGCTGGCGACGCTGGTCCGCCGGCACCTGGGGGTGGCGGTGCCGTCGTGACCGAGTACCAACTCCCGGCGTGGTGCGAGCCGCTGCTCACCCGGGTCCGGTCCGCCCGTACCGAGGACTTCACCCAGTTGCGCACCCCGGCCAACCGCGGGCGGGCCAGTGCCGTACTGGTGCTCCTCGGTGAGCAGCCGGAGCACGGGCTCGACGTGCTGATCCTGCAACGGGCCGCGACCCTGCGCACCCATGCCGGGCAGCCGGCCTTTCCCGGTGGGGCCTGCGACCCGGGTGACGAGGACGCGGCGGCGACCGCCCTGCGGGAGGCGCACGAGGAGGTCGGCCTCGACCCGAGCAGCGTCACCGTGCTGGCCCAGTTGCCCCGGCTGTGGATTCCGGTCAGCGACTTCGTGGTCACCCCGGTACTCGCCTGGTGGCACCGGCCGCATCCGGTGCACTCCCGGGAGCCGGCCGAGGTGGCACACGTCGCGCGGCTGCCGGTCACCGAACTCGTCGACCCGGCCAACCGGGTCCGGGTACGCCACCCCAGTGGCTGGATCGGCCCTGCCTTCCAGGCCCGGGGGATGCTGGTCTGGGGCTTCACCGCAGGGGTGCTGGCAACC
Organism: Plantactinospora sp. B6F1; assembly: GCF_040120695.1. Lineage (NCBI taxonomy): Bacteria > Bacillati > Actinomycetota > Actinomycetes > Micromonosporales > Micromonosporaceae > Plantactinospora > Plantactinospora sp. B6F1. The sequence continues at coordinate 55,024 of NZ_JBEEAC010000029.1, forward strand.
CTGCTGGAGATGGCCGGTTGGGCGCGGCCGTGGCCGCAGGACCGGGTACTCGACCTGCCGCCGGCGAGCCCGCCCCCGAGTCCCGCCCCGGGCGTGGAGAACCGTGACGCGGTGCAGGAGCGGGACGCGGCGCCATCCTAGGCACCGGTGGCCAAGGCCGTTCCCAGGTCTCCCCCGTACCCTGAACGGGTGTCGGTGGTGGATGTGGTCCTGATCCTGCTCATGTTGCTGTTCGCGATCAGCGGCTACCGGCAGGGATTCGTGATCGGCCTGCTCTCCTTCACCGGCTTCTTCGGCGGCGCCCTGCTCGGGTTGCAGGTCGGTCCGCTGCTCGCGGAGCAGTTCACCAGCAACGCGACCCGGATCGTGGTGGCGCTGGTCTCGATCTTCGGCCTGGCGGTGCTCGGCCAGGCCCTCGCCGGCTGGCTCGGCTCACACCTGCGGCACGCCATCACCAGCAGGGCCGGACGGACGGCCGACGACGTCGGTGGGGCGGTGGTCTCGCTCTTCGCCGTACTCCTGGTGGCCTGGCTGGTGGCCGTTCCGCTGGCCTCCTCGTCGCTGCCCTGGCTGGCCAGCGCGGTCCGCAACAGCGCGCTGCTGACCGTGGTGGACCGGGTACTGCCACCGGAGGCGCAGGCGCTGTCCCGGGCGTTGCGGGACACCGTCGACACCAACGGATTCCCGGACGTGTTCGGCGGGTTGGCCCCGACCCGGTCCCGCGAGGTGGCCTCGCCCGACCCGGCCCTGGCGGGCTCGCAGGTGGTGGTGAACGGGCGACGTTCGGTGGTCAAGGTGCTCGGCAACGCGCCCAGCTGCTCCCGCCGGATCGAGGGCTCCGGTTTCGTGTACGCCGAGAACCGGGTGATGACCAACGCGCACGTGGTGGCCGGCACCCGGAGCGTCCGGGTCGAACTGGCCGGAGAGCGGCACAGTGCCCGGGTGGTCGTCTACGACCCGGACCGCGACCTGGCGGTGCTCTACGTGCCGGAGCTGTCCGCTCCGGTGCTGCGGTTCGCCACCGGGCAGGCGGCGATCGAGGATGACGCGATCGTGCTCGGATTCCCCCTGGACGGCCCCTACAACGCCCAGCCGGCCCGGATCAGGGACGTCGGGCAGATCACCGGCCCGGACATCTACGAGTCGGGCCGGGTCAATCGGGAGATCTACACGATCCGGGGGCTGGTCCGCAGCGGAAACTCCGGCGGCCCGCTGGTGGCCCCGGACGGCCAGGTGCTCGGGGTGATTTTCGCGGCGGCGGCCGACGACCCGAACACCGGCTTCGCGGTGACCGCCGACGAGGCCCGCTCCACCGCCAGCACCGGCCTGGAACGGACCCGGGTCACCAACACCGGTGCCTGCACCTGAGGCGGTGGCGGGGACGGCGGCAGGGACGTTCCGCCGGCCGGCTGGTGGGGTCAGGGGCGGTTCCGCCGGGCCCGACGCCGGGCCACCAGCACGGCCGCGGGGACGACCAGGAGCAGGAGGATGCCGCCGCTCCACAGCCCGGGCAGTTGGTGGCCGACCGTGTCGCCCGCCGGCTCGGCATTCCAGTCGGCCGAGTGGCCGGACGCCGCCGTGCCCACGCTCTCCGCCGGGTCGGTGGCGGACGGCGTCGCCGACTCCTGAGCGGGTGCCGAGCCGAAGCCGGCGACCCCGGGCGGGGCGGCGCCGTCGTCCAGCGGATTGGTCCGTACGCTCGACACCTCGCCGTTCAGCGCGGCGAGCGGGTCGACGACGCCGAAACCGAACCGGTCGTCCCGGCCGGACGGCCCGACGTCCCGAGCGGTGTTGATCAGCCGGTTGACCACGTCAGCGGCGGTCATCTTCGGCCAGTGCGATCTGACCAGGGCTGCCGCCGCGGCCACCAGCGGCGCGGCGAAGCTGGTCCCCTGGACCCGCCAGAAGCCGTTCGGCCGGGCGCCGGTGAGGCCGGTGGCCGGGGCGGAGAGCACGGTCTCCGGGCCGGTGATCGAGCCTGACCAGAGGGCGTCGCTCTCGCGTTCCAACCCCGCCACGGCGACGACGCCCGGCTCACGGGCCGGGTACCAGACCCGTTTTCCGGCGGACGAGCCCAGGTTGCCGGTGCAGGCGACGACGACCACGTCCCGGGCGAAGGCGTAGTCGAGGGCGGCGGCGAGCGCCGGGCTCTCCGCGGTGCCGCCCAGCGACAGGTTCACCACCTGGGCGCCGTTGTCGACCGCCCAGCGGACGCCCTTCGCGACGATCAGCGCGTCGTCGTAGCGGTTCTCCTCGTCGAGCACCCGGACGGGCAGGATCTTGGCCTTGGGGGCGAGCCCGGCCACGCCCCTGGTGTCGTCGTTGCGCCCGGCGATCAGCGCTGCGACCGTGGTGCCGTGCCCGACCGGATCGGTCTGGCCGTCGCCGATCCCCTCGACCAGATCGATGCCGGGCAGCACCTGCCCGGCGAGATCCGCGTGCGAGGCGTCCACCCCGGAGTCGACGACCGCCACCGTGACGCCCTTGCCGGAGGCGACCTTCCAGAGCGCCTTGGCGTTGAACTCCGCCAACTGCCACTGCTCGTCGCGCACCGCGTCGGCCAGCACGGGCAGGCTGGCCGGCGGTGCCGGCACCGCGGCGGTCGCCGGTGCCGGCCGCGGACCGAACAGCGATCCGGCGATCCCGGCCGTGGCGAGCAGCGCCGCTCCGGCGACCCGGGCGACGGCACGTTCGTATTGATGCGGCAGCCTGGTCACAGCATGGTCATTTCACCCCGGGGGACACATGATGCACGGAGGTTACCCCGTTTCACCCCCGTCGCGTGGCGAAACTTTGCAACCGATCTGAGATCCACTGTCCACCGCCCCGAGACCGAGGATCGAGCCGCCCTGGTGATCAGGTCCTCCGGCCCTGTGGACCTGACGGAAGGACGGATCCGACGGAACGACGGACCCGACGAGACCCAGCCCCCGGGAGGCTCCGCCCGACGAGAGCGGTCAGCTCGACGGAAGGTACGCGAGCTGCACCAGCCGGATGCCCTCCTTCCGGGTCACCAGCCGACCCCGGCCGGGCGGCATCGGGCCGGGGCGTACCGAGCCGATCAGGGCGCCCTCGTCCTTGCTGCCGGACATCACCAGCCCGGGGGAGGAGAGTTCCCGGAGGCGCTGGATGATCGGCTCGTAGAGCGACCGGGAGGCGCCCCCCGAACGCCGGGTCAGCACCACGTGCAGACCGACGTCCCGGGCCTGCGGGAGGTACTCCACCAGCGGCAGCAGCGGGTTGTTCGGCCCGGTGGCGACCAGGTCGTAGTCGTCGACGAGTACGAACAGTTCCGGCCCGGTCCACCAGGAGCGGTCCCGCAACTGCTGCGGGGTGACGTCCGGGCCGGGCAGCCGGCGCTGCATGTAGCCGGCGACCGACTCGATCAGCTCGCTGGTCGCCTGGGCGGCGGTGCCGTACCCGATCAGGTGGTCGGACTGGATCACGCCGAGCAGGCTGCGCCGGAAGTCGACCAGGATGATCCGGGCCTGCTCCGGGGTGTACCGGCTGGTGATCGAGGTGGCCAGCGCCCGCAGGAACGACGACTTGCCGCACTCGGCGTCGCCGAAGAGCAGGAAGTGCGGCTCGGAGGCGAAGTCGATCGAGACCTGCTGGAGGTCGGCCTCGGAGATGCCGATCGGCAGCCGCAGGCCGGTCGCACCGGCGACGTCCAGGTCGGCGTAGGGCAGCACCGGCGGGAGCAGCCGGACCCGGGGGGCGGGTGCGCCACTCCAGTTGCCGGCGACCGCCTTGACCAGAGCCTGGGTCTGGCCGCCGCCGAGGCTGGACAGCTCCGGCAGCACGGTCAGGAAGTGCAGGCTCTCGGCGGTGATACCGCGACCCGGCGTCTTCTCCGGCACGTTCGCCGCCGCCTTGCGGGCGATGATCGAGTCGGTGGGGTCACCGAGCCGCAGCTCCAGCCGGGAGCCGAACAGGTCGCGGATCGCCGGCCGGAAGTCCATCCAGCGGGGCGCCGCCGCCACCACGTGCACGCCGTACGAGAGGCCGCGGGTGGCGATGTCGGTGACCAGGGGCTCCAGGTCGTCGTACTCGCCACGCAGGGTGGGCCAGCCGTCGATGACCAGGAACACGTCACCGAACGGGTCCGCGCCGACCCCGACGCCGCCGGCCGAGGCCCGCCGCTTCCGGTACGCCGGCATCGACTCCACGCCCAGCTCGGCGAAGCGCTGCTCGCGATCGTTGAGCAGGGTGGCGATCTCGCCGACGGTACGCCGCACCGCCGCCGCCTCGGCCCGGCCGGCGACCCCACCGACGTGCGGCAGTTCGCGCAGCGAGGCGAGCGAGCCGCCGCCGAAGTCGAGGCAGTAGACCTGCACCTCGGCCGGGGTGTGGGTGAGCGCCAGGCCGCAGATCAGGGTGCGCAGCAGGCTCGACTTGCCGGACTGCGGGCCGCCGGCCACCGCCACGTGCCCGGCGCCGCCCTCCAGGGAGAGCCAGAGCAGGTCGCGGCGCTGTTCGAACGGCTTGTCGATCATCGCGACCGGCACCTGGAGCGCGCCGTGCAGCTCGGGGTTGCCGAAGGTGAGTCCCCGGGACGGGTCGGTGACCACCGGGCCGAGGATCTCGTCCAGGGCCGGTGCCTGGGACAGCGGCGGCAGCCACACCTGGTGGGCCGGCGGACCCTGGCCGACCAGCCGGGAGACCATCACGTCGAGCAGGCTCTGCGCCGCCGGATCCTCCGGGGCCGGCTTGGGGGTGGCCGGCACCACCGGCTTGGGCACCGGGACGTGGTGCGTCGAGTACGACAGCAGCCGGGGACCGGTGTAGCCCTGCGCGCCCGGCCCACCCGCGGTGGTCTTCTGGTAGGGCCCGGAGACGTACGCCGCCTTGAACCGGACCAGCGGCTCGGTGCCGAACTTCAGGTAGCCGTGTCCCGGTGCCCGGGGCAGCTCGTAGGCGTCCGGCACGCCCAGCACCGCCCGGGACTCCAGGGCGGAGAAGGTCCGCAGACCGATCCGGTACGACAGGTGCGTGTCCAGCCCGCGCAGCCGGCCCTCCTCCAGCCGCTGCGAGGCGAGCAGCAGGTGCACCCCGAGTGACCGGCCCAGCCGGCCGATCTGCACGAAGAGGTCGATGAAGTCGGGCTTGGCGCTGAGCAGCTCGGAGAACTCGTCACAGATGATCAGCAGCGAGGGGAGCGGTGCCAGCGCGGCACCGCCGGAGCGGGCCTTGTCGTAGTCCTTCAGGTTGGCGTAGTTGCCGGCCTTGCGGAGCAACTCCTGCCGGCGGATCATCTCGCCGTTGATCGCGTCGACCATCCGGTCGACCAGCGGCAGCTCGTCGGCGAGGTTGGTGATCACTGCGGCGGTGTGCGGCAGCCGGTCCAGCGAGGCGAAGGTCGCGCCACCCTTGAAGTCGACAAGTACGAAGTTGAGCGCCTCGGACGAGTGCGTCGCCGCCAACCCGAGCACGAGGGTACGCAGCAGCTCGGACTTGCCGGAACCGGTGGCGCCGATGAGCAGGCCGTGCGGGCCCATGCCGTCCTGCGCGGACTCCTTCAGGTCGAGGTCGACCACGCCGCCGTCGCCGCCGACGCCGATCGGCACCCGCAGCTTGTCGCGGTTCGGTCGGGGCGCCCAGCCCTGCACGGTGCTGAAGTTCTCCGGGTCGCCGACCCCGAGCAGTTCGCCGAGGGTCATCTCCTTGACCAGTGACTCGTCCGAGGAGCCCTTCTGGGCGGCGGCGAGCCGCAGCGGGGCGAGCCGTCGGGCGACCGCCTCGGCCTCCTCGACGCTGAGCCGGTCGGGGGTGCCGACCTCGGCCTGCCCGTCCATGGAGTAGGTGTTCAGCCGGCCGCCGTCGGTCTCCAGCACCAGCATGGCCCGGTCCAGCAGCCGGGGCGGCGGGCTGTCCAGGTCGATGATGGTCACCGCGTCGATGCCGCTGTCCCCGGCCAGGTAGCTGGCCCCGTTCAGGTCGCCGCCGTCGAGCACGATCACCACGTGCGGGCCGTCGGTCGCCGGGCCGGAGAGGCTGAACCGGGAGCGGTTGCCGACCACGTCGTCGATCAGCTTCTCCAGCTCCACCGCGGAGCTGGCCACCAGGCGTACCGCGCCGAGCGCGTCGACGGCGGTCGGGTGGTGGGCGTGCGGCAGCCACTTGGCCCACTCCCACCGGGCCCGGCGTTCCGGGCCGGCGCAGATCGCGATCAGCAGTTCGTCGGGGGCGTGGAAGACCGAGAGCTGGGTGAGCACCGCCCGGGCCAGCGCCTGCGGGTCGCCGCCGGCCGGGTCCCGGGACTGGTCGGGCTGGCCCGGCGCGTTGCGCACGAAGACCCGGGCGAAGCCCCGCATGGAGAGCGCCACCGGCAGGTCCGGCACCACCGAGTACGCGTCGAGGAACCGGCGCAGCGCGCCGGCGGTCATCGGCTCCAGGTCCTCCAGCGGCCGGGTCACCGGCGGCACCAGCGGGGTGGCCAGGGTCTGCGGGCCGACCGCGACCCGGACGACGCCGAAGTCACCGTCGCTGGGGCGCCGCTCCCAGACCCGGAAACTGCCCACAGTGGACCAGAGCTGGGTCGGGTCGGGATGCCGGTAGAAGAGGCCGGCCCGCTGCTTCGACGCGGTCTCCCGGACCCGGCGCCGCAGGGTGGCCAGGTGCCGCAGGTACTCCCGACGGGCCTGCATCATCTCGGACTTCTTGGGCGAACCGGAAGCGCTGCCCCAGGAGGACGCCACCATCGCCAGCGAGGAGACGCCGAACATCGCGCCGATGACGTACGAGTAGGCGCCGCCGCCCCGGCCGAACATCATCGCCATCGCGACCGAGCCGCCGAGCATCGGCAGCACCATCATCAGTTGCTGCCACTTGCCGCCCGTCGCCTGCGGGATCTCCGGCGGTGCCTCGACGGCGAGTTCGCCGGTCGGGACCTCCGGCGCCGGCCGGCGCGGCGGACGCTTGATGACGACGGTGCTCATCGGTCGCCTCCCGCCGGTCTGTCCGTGCTGTCCCGCCGATCGGTGCCCACCTGCCCGGACCGGCCGCCACAAGGCCGTACGTCGAGCTCCGGGGCACGTCCGGCACGGCCGCTGCCGCTCCGGCCCTGGCCACCCGTGTCCATCTGAGACCTCCCCTAAGGCCGCGCCGGTGGAACCGTCGAGCCGTTCCGGCGGGCCATCCGACGCCCCCGCGTCGCAAATGTCATCGCGCTCGGTCGGACGAGTGTGACCCATCCTAGGTAAAGTGCGGTCGTCCGCGCAGCCATGGGTTGCCCCTTCGATGGAGGACTGTCGATGAGTACCGGGCTCGCCCGCGTCACGATCAGCGCGCCGCAACGACGGGTCGACGTCGCGCTGCCCGAACACCTGCCGCTGGCCGAACTCCTGCCCGAGGTACTCCGGCACGCCGGCGAGGGGCTGGCCGACGACGGCGAGAAACACGGCGGGTGGTTGCTGCGCCGTACCGACGGCGCGCCGTTGGCGGCCGGCAAGGCACTGCTGCCGCAGGGCGTCCGCGACGGCGACGTGCTGCACCTGGTGCCGGCCCGGGCACAGTGGCCGGAGCTGGAATACGACGACGTGGTGGAGGCGATCGCCGACGGGGCGAGGCGCCGGGGCAGCGCGTGGTCCGGGCGGAACACCCGGATCGGCACGCTCGGTGCGGCGGGCGGTCTGCTCGCCGTCTGCCTGCTCGCGGTCGTGGCCGGTGGCACGCTGTGGGAGATGGGCGCCTTCGTCGCGCTCGGTGCGGCCGTACTGCTGTCGCTGAGCGCGGTGGTGGCCTCCCGGGCGTACGGGGACGCCACGGCCGGTGCCGCCCTCGGCGGGTACGCGATGCCGTTCGCCTTCTTCGGCGGCGCCCTGCTGGTCGCCTCCGGGGACCCGGTGGGCGTGATCGGGTGGGTCGGCTGGCTCGGTGCGCCGGAGGCGCTGGCCGGCTCGGTCGCGCTGCTGCTGATCGCGGTGCTCGGCATGGTCGGGGTCGCCGCCGGGCTGCGGGTCTTCGCCGCCGGTGTCTCGGTCGGGCTGCTCGGCGCGCTGGCCGCGCTGGTCGGGTTCGTGGTCTCGGCGGCGGGTTCGGCGGCGATCCTGATGGCCGCGCTGGTCTGTGCGATCGGCATGCTGCCGCTGCTGGCGATCCGCTTCGGCAAGCTGCCGATGCCGCCGATCACGCTACCCACCGGTGCCGAGGCGGCCGAGGGTTTCACCGCGGCGACCCCGATGCCGAGCGGCGTGCGGGAGCGGCCGGACCGGGGACGGGTCTTCGCGGCGGTCGCCCGGACCGAGGAGATGCTCACCGGGATGCTGGTCGGGCATGCCGTACTGGCCGTGGTGGCGGCGCTGGTGCTGGTGGTGGCGGGCGGGTTCTCCGGCCGGCTGATGGTCGCGGTCTCGGCGGCGGCCCTGCTGCTGCGGTCCCGGCTCTTCGTCACGGTCCGGCAGCGGGTACCGCTGATGGCGGCCGGGATCGGCTCTGCCGTGGTGCTCGGGATCGCCCTGCTGTTCCGGATGCAGGAGACCGGCCTGCTGCTGCTCGCCGCCGGCGGCCTGGTGCTCGCCCTGGTGGTGGTCGCGGCCGGCGCGACCTACTCGAAGCGGGAGCCCGGACCCTACCTGGGTCGGACCGCCGATCTCGTCGACACCCTCATGGTGATCGCGGTGGTGCCGGTGGCCTGTGCGGTGCTGGGCCTCTACGCCCAGGCCCGCGGCCTGCTCGGCTGACCGCCCCCAGCCGGGAACATGCGGCGGGGACGAAATCGGCCGGTGCACCCTTGACGGGGTGCCACCGGCCGGTTGCTGCCGTTGCGGGGGTCAGTGTGGTGACTCGCCCCGTTCGACCGCTTCCTGGTGCCGCCGGAACGACGTCCGGATCTCCGCCTCCGCCTCGGTCCGGCCGACCCAGGTGGCACCCTCGACCGATTTGCCGGGCTCCAGGTCCTTGTACACCTCGAAGAAGTGCTGTATCTCCAGCCGGTCGAACTCGCCGAGGTGGTGTATGTCCCGCAGGTGCTCCTGGCGCGGGTCCTCGTACGGCACGCAGAGGACCTTGTCGTCGCCGCCCTTCTCGTCCGTCATCCGGAACATGCCGATCGTCCGGCACCGGATGAGGCAACCTGGAAACGTGGGTTCGGGTACCAGCACCAGAGCGTCGAGTGGATCGCCGTCCTCACCCAGGCTGCCTTCGATGAAACCGTAGTCCGCCGGGTACTGGGTCGAGGTGAAGAGGGTCCGGTCCAGCCGGATCCGGCCGCTCACGTGGTCCACCTCGTACTTGTTGCGGTGACCCTTGGGGATCTCAACCGTGACGTCGAAATCCATCTCGCACGCTCCCTCGTTTGCCGGCGCTGGCCCACGGAACCACAACGATCGGCACCTGCGCGGGTGATCTCGCGATTCACCTTGCCGCCGCCCCCGTGCGGTGTTCGGACCAAAGTAGTGTCGCGTAGGCAGAATTCGACGGGGAGGAGGGGCCGGTGGGGAGTGAAGATTCACACTCGGGCCTGGCCGGAGGGAACCCGCCGGAGCATCCCGCACAGGGTCGCGTGGTGGTGCCGGGCGTCGGCGGGCCGCAGCCGCCCACCGGGTCCGCGCCGGTCCGTGGCCGGGCCGTCGTCCCGCTGCCGGCCAGCCTGCCGATCCCGCCGTCGGACACCCCGAACCACGCGCCCGGCGCGCCGCAGCGGCCCGCACCGCCGCCCTGGCCCGGGCGGTCGGAGGCGGACGCACCGGGCGGGCCGGGAACGCCGGCTTCCGGCAACGGCCCACTCCCATCCGGTACGCCGCCCCCGGGCAGCTTGCCGCCGGGTGGTCCGACTCCGGGCGGTCCGCCCCCGGGCAGCTTGCCGCCGGGTGGTCCGACTCCGGGCGGTCCGCCCCCGGGCAGCTTGCCGCCGGGTGGTCCGACTCCGGGCGGTCCGCCCCCGGGCAGCTTGCCGCCGGGGGTGTCCGGCGGTGGCGCGGTGCCCGGCGGCGTACCACCGGCCGGACGGCAACGCCGGGGCCGGTTGCTCGGCGTACTCGCGGCCGTCCTGGTGTTCGCCCTCGCCGTCGCCGGGGTGGCCGTGGTCCGCCCCGGTCCGGTGGACGGCTGGCTGGGCGGGAGCGACTCGCCGACCCCCGGTGCCGTCGACCCGGCCGAACCGCCGCCACCGCCCGTGCTCGCGGCCGCCGGGGCGAACGCTCCGGTACCCACCCCCGAGGGCGTACGGGCCGTGCTGGGCCCGTTGGTCACCTCGTCCACCCTCGGCGACGAGGTGAACATCTCGGTCGTCGACGCGGTCACCGGGCAGGTGCTCTACGAGAAGGGCCAGGACACCCCGACCGTCCCGGCGTCGACCACGAAACTGGTCACCGCGGCTGCCGTACTCGCGGCACGTGGTCCGGCGTACCGGATCGCGACCCGGGTGGTGGCCGGGCCGAACCCGGGCGAGGTGGTGATCATCGGCGCCGGTGACCCGACGCTGTCGGTGGACGCCACCGGGTGGTACCCGGGCGCCGGGCGGCTCGACCGGCTCGCCGCCCAGGTCAAGAAGGCGCTCGGCGGCACCGCCCCGACGAAGGTGATCGTCGACGGGACCCTCTTCCCCGGCCCGGTCGTCGAACCGGACTGGGACCCGGACGCCCCCACCGGCGGATTCGGCGCGGTGATCACGGCGCTGATGACCGACGGCGCGCGGAGGAATCCGGCGGACAAGGGCCGGGGCCAGGCGCGGTACGCCAAGCCCGACGAGGCCGCCGGGCGGGCCTTCGCCAGGTTGCTCGGGCTGCCGAACTCGGCGGTGGTGAGCGGCACGGCGCCAGCGGCGGCCGCCACCGCCCCGGACACGGCCGCCAGCGCCAGCCCCGGCACCGCCGGGCCGCCGGCCGTCGGCGCCGAACTGGGCCGGGTCCAGTCCCCGCCGATGATCCGGCTGGTCGAGTTCATGCTCCGGGAGAGCGACAACGTGGTGGCCGAGGCGCTGGCCCGGCAGGTCGCGCTCAGCCGGGACAAGCCGGCCTCGTTCGTCGGCGCGGCGGAGGCGGTCGACGAGATGGTCGGCGAGCTCGGGCTGCCGGCGGCGGAGAGTGCGCTCGCCGACGGCAGCGGGCTGTCCCGGGCCAACCGGGTCACCCCGAGCCTGCTGACCGACCTGCTGACGATGGCCGCGAAGCAGACCCGGCCGGAGCTCGCCGACCTGTTCCCGGGGCTGCCGGTGGCGGCCTGGTCCGGCACCCTGCGCGACCGGTTCGACCGGTCCGGCGAGCAGCCGACCACGGCCGGCGCGGGCGTGGTGCGGGCCAAGACCGGCACGCTGAGCGGGGTGCACGCGATCTCCGGCGTGGTGACCACCGCCGACGGCCGGCTGCTGGCCTTCGCCGTACTCGCCAACAAGGTGCCGGTGGGGCAGCTGCAGGCGCAGCCGGCACTGGACCGGATCGTCACCGCCCTGGCCCGGTGTGGCTGCCGCTGACCCCCGAGGTCGGGATTGGGCGTGTTGTGCCCGGGTACGGTGGTGGTATGGCGCAGTTCGTGGACTGGGATCTGGCCGCCGCCACCGCAGGGGCGTTGGGAAAGTCGGGACCTCGGGTCTCGTACGACGAGGCGACCGAGGTGGTGTCCGAGCTGCGTCGGCTGACCGACGAGGCCGCCGGTCACGTGCTGGCGTACACCGGGCTGCGTCCACAGGTCGCCCATCCACCGGTACGGGTGGTGGACCGGCGGGACTGGGCGGCGACCAACATCGCCGGGCTGCGTGAGGTGATCACCCCGCTGATCACCCGCCTCTCCGGGGACAGGCCACCGGGGGTGATCACCGACACGATCGGCTCCCGGCTGACCGGGGTGCAGGCCGGCACGGTACTGGCCTACCTCTCCGGCCGGGTCCTCGGCCAGTACGAGGTCTTCTCCGCCGACCCCGGCCAACTGTTGCTGGTCGCCCCGAACATCGTCGAGGTGGAGCGGAAGCTCCAGGCCGATCCCCGGGACTTCCGGCTCTGGGTCTGCCTGCACGAGGTGACCCACCGCACCCAGTTCACCGCCGTGCCGTGGATGCGCGGGCACTTCCTCGGCGAGGTGCAGGCGTTCGTCGACGCCTCCCAGGCCGGCGGGGACAACTTCCTCGACCGGATCCGCCGGGGCGTCGGCACCCTCTCCGACGCGGTCCGCAACCCGGAGAGCCGGGCCAGCGTGCTGGACATCGTGCAGACGCCCGGCCAGCGGGCGGTACTCGACCGGCTGACCGCGCTGATGACCCTGCTGGAGGGGCACGCGGAGTTCGTGATGGACGGCGTCGGGCCGGAGGTCATCCCGAGCGTCGAGTCGATCCGGGCGAAGTTCAACCGGCGCCGCGAGTCCGGCAACCCGCTGGAGAAGGCGATCCGCAAGCTGCTCGGCGTCGACGTCAAGATGCGCCAGTACGCGGAGGGCCGCAAGTTCGTGCACGGCGTGGTGGACCGGGTCGGCATGGAGGGCTTCAACCGGATCTTCAGCTCGCCGCTGACCCTGCCCCGACTGGAGGAACTCGCCGACCCGGACGCCTGGGTGACCAGGGTGCACGGTCCGGTCGGTCCGGTCGCCACCACCGGCTGACCGGTCGTGGCCGCCCTGCCGCCGCCGGTCGCGGCGATCCGGGTCGCGGTCCGGCGGGCGCTGCACGACGTACCCCGGAACCGTCCGGTCCTCGTCGCCTGCTCGGGCGGCGCCGACTCGCTCGCGCTGGCCGCCGGCACCGCCTTCGTGGCGCCCCGGCTGGGCGTGCCGGCCGGGCTGGTCACCGTCGACCACGGTTTGCAGGAGGGCTCGGCCCGGCGGGCCGCCGACGTCGCGCGGTGGGCCGGCGGGCAGGGTTTCGGGCCGGTCGAGGTGGCGACGGTCGAGGTCGCCGGCCGGCCGGGCGGTCCGGAGGCGGCGGCCCGGGAGGCGCGGTACCGCGCACTGGTCGAGGCCGCCCACCGGCACGACGCCGGTACCGTGCTGCTCGGGCACACCCGCGACGACCAGGCCGAGACGGTGCTGCTCGCGCTGGCCCGGGGCGCCGGCCCGCGCGGGCTCGCCGGCATGCCGGCCACCCGGGAGTACGCCGGGGTGACGCTGGCCCGTCCACTGCTGGAGGTCACCCGCGAGCAGACCCGCAAGGCGTGTGCGCTGCTCGGGCTGACCCCGTGGGAGGACCCGCACAACACCGACGACCGGTACGCCCGGGCCCGGGTCCGCTCCGACGTGCTGCCGGTACTGGTCCGGGCGCTCGGTCCCGGGGTGCTGGACAACCTGGCCCGGACCGCCCGGCTGGCGGCCGAGGACAGCACCGCGCTGGACGACCTGGCCCGGGCCGGCTACGCCGAGGCGCTGATCCGGCCGGCCGGCGAGCAGGCAGGGGCGGCCACGGCCCGTGCGGCCGGCGAGCCGGCGGGAGCGGCCACGGCCCGGCTGGCCGTACCGGTGCTGGCCGGAATGCCGCCGGCGGTGCGTACCCGGGTGCTGCACCTCTGGTGCCGCGAGGTGGGCGCGGCACCGGCCGCGCTGTCGTACCGGCACATCGCGGCGCTGCACGCGTTGGTCAATGCGTGGCGCGGCCAGGGCGCGGTGCACCTGCCCGGCGGCATCCGGGCCACCCGGCGCGGCGGGGTGTTGATCGCGGAGTAGGCCTGGGCCCGTCCGCGTCGTATCGGGGCCGGTCCGGGCGAGTATCACCCCGTCGCCGTGCTCCGTTCACAATGTCCACGGCATCCAGCACGCCGAATGATCTGCAACGCTTCCCTTGCCCGACCTGTGTTGCCTTCGAACGGCCGGGAAGATCGGCCGCACCAGGGAAGGAAGGCAGCGTGATCGCGTTGCAGGGCAAGGGCGACCCGCCGGCGCTCGCCGACACCGGACCACCGGGTCGATCCGACTTCGAGGAGCTCTACGCGGCGCACTTCCAGCCGTTGACCGTCCAACTGTTCGCGTACACGAACGACATGGGTGCCGCCCAGGAGGTGGTGCAGGAGGCGTTCTGCCGGGCGCTCGCGCGGTGGAAGAAGATCGCGCTCTACGACGACCCGTCGGCCTGGGTACGCCGGGTGGCCTGGAACCTCGCCACCAACCGGTGGCGCCGGGCCAGGACGGCCGCCCAGTTCCTCCGACGCCAGCGCGAGGAGTACAGCCCGGCGCCGAATCCGGACCGGGTGGCGCTGGCGCAGGCCCTCAAGGCGCTGCCAGCTCGGCAGCGGCGAGCGGTGATTCTCTACTATCTCGCGGACCTTCCGGTCAACGAGATCGCCCGCCAGGATGGCGTCGCCGAGGCGACGGTCAGGTCCTGGCTGCATCGCGGCCGAACGGCACTCGCGGCCCAACTTTCCGGACAGGGGGAGCGTCATGCCTGACTTCGATGACAAGGTGCTGGCCGGCGCCTTCGCCGAGTTCCGAAACGAGAACATGCCACAGGTGAAGCCACTCGGGGTGGAGGCGGCGTACGCCACGGTGCGCGACCGGCGCCGAACCAGGACGATCACCACGGCGGTGCTGGCGGTGCTCTTCGTGGTCGGACCCGTCACGGCGTACGCGGCGGTCGGTCACGACTCACAGCGGCCACCGCCGTCCATCGTCGCCGACACCCCGACCCCGAAGTCCGAGCCGACCACGCCCCCGGCGTCCACGTCCCCGTCCGCGCCCCCGACGACGCCGCCGGACGGCCGGATCAGCCAGGCGGAGCTGAGCCGGGCCACCCTGGAGATTCCCGCCTGGCCGTCCGACGCGATCGTCTCGGAGTGCGTCTCGGGCTCGGTGCGCTTCGACGGCGGGTATCGAATCGGAGACTCGGTCGGGATGAACTTCGACAAGGTGGTACACACCGACCTCGACGGGGACGGCGCGCGGGAGACGGTTGCCCGGCTTTCCTGCGGCGACCAGGAGACCGCATACCAGGTGTTGGCCTTCGACCGGGACGCGGCCGGCCGGATCCGTACCCTCGGCCGGGTCGTGGCGCAGACCGGGCCGATCAAGGGGATCTGCGACGTCCGGGCGGGGGAGTCCGGCACGGTCCGGGTACAGGTGGTCGACTACCCGGCCCCGCACCACTGCTCGAAGCTGGCGCTGCCCGGGTATGCCCAGAAGCAGTGGCGGACGTACGCCTGGAACGGCGACCGGTTCACCCAGGCCGGCGGGCCGACCGCCTTCCCGTCGAACCAGAGGGTCAGTGATCTGACGGTGACCAGTTCCGACCTGACGTTCGGAGCGCTGGACGGCGGTGTACGCCGGGGCACCATGACGGTGACGGTGCGCAGCCTCGGCCCGGGGATGGTGCCGTACGTGGTCCATCTCACCCTGCCCGGCGGGCTCACCCTGGTGCGGCCCGGCGGTTGCGAGGTGGAGAACTATCCGAGCGGCAGCATGGGCGTGAGCTGTGACTATCCCGCGCTCAAGCCGAACGCGAGCCGGACCTTCACATTCGAGTTCACCGCTCCGCGTGCGATCGAGATCGAACTCGTGCCGGAGGCGCTGGTTCAGCAGGAAGGCTGGGGTGAATCGGCCGCCTGGGGTGACCCGGAGGGGGACAACAACCGAACGGAGTTCTCCATCACGTTCTGATCGAGCGACATCGATCTCCACCCCGGCGTCGGCCGGTCGCGTGGCGGGCGGCCGGCCGCACCCGGGGGGGGTTGGGGGGGGGCGCGGGGCGGCTGGGCGACCGGCCGGCGCCACCCGGGGGGAACGCGGATCACGCGCACGGGGGCCGACGGGGTCGGGGGCAGTAGCCGGTCGGGGGCGTGA